>JBEDAP010000061.1:0-5825 GCA_041177705.1 Bacteroidota bacterium | reverse complement strand
TCTGAAACCTATATAGATTGCAGCATGTCTAAAATTGTGTATTTACCACGCGACCTGAGTTGGTTGAGTTTTAATGCGAGAGTATTGCAGGAGGCGAACGATAAAAAGGTATCTCTTAAAGAACGAATTCGATTTTTGGGGATTTTTTCAAATAATATGGATGAGTTTTTCAGAGTCCGAGTAGCTACATTGAAACGAATGGATGAATGGACTCGTGATAAAGGAAAGAAAAACTTTCATATGGAAAGTTCTCCTCAAGCAATCATGACCGAAATTCTTCATACGGTCCTTAAACAGCAAAATGAGTTTAATCGTATTTGGTCTGAAATACAAAAAGAAATGAAATCTTATGGTGTTTTTCTGAAAAATGAAAAACAGCTATCGGCCGAACAGAAAAAATTCGTTGTTGAGTATTTTGAGAATGAAGTTCGGTCAAATATTATTCCTCTCATGATTCAAAGTTTGCCTGAAATGCCTTATCTCAGGGACAAGAGTATTTATTTGGGAGTTGTAATGAGTAAAAAGGATTCAGCATATCGTCAGCAATATGCATTGATCGAAATTCCATCCAAATCATTGGGCAGGTTTGTTTTATTACCCAATGATAAAAACGAAACACATATAATCTTGTTGGAAGATATCATTCGTTTCAATTTGCCATACATTTTCTCTTACTTTAGGTACAATCATTTTGAGTCTCATATTTTCAAGGTAACCAAGGATGCGGAAATTGATTTGGACAATGACATCAGCACAAGCTTTGTAGAGAAAATGCAGAAGGGTCTCAAAAAAAGGCGAAAAGGCAAGCCTGTTCGGTTTGTATATGATAAAGAAATGAATAGTGGCTTGTTGAATTACTTGGTTAAAAAACTAAAACTAACTGGAAATTCAAACATCATTCCCGGGGGACGCATTCATAATTTTAGACACTTCATGGATTTCCCCCCTGTTTTTCCACTTCATAAAAACAATGTGAGGCCTTTCATGCATCCCGATTTGTATGGCGCAATGCAGGTTACAGAGGTTATCAAAAAGAAGGATGTACTTCTTAATTTCCCTTACCATTCGTTTAGTGCAGTGATTGATCTCCTGAGAGAGGCGGCCATAGATCCAGATGTTCAGTCCATTAAAATTACTGCGTATCGACTGGCATCCGATTCGAAAATAATCAATGCACTGGTGAATGCATCCAGAAACGGCAAGCAGGTTGAAGTTATGTTGGAGTTGAAAGCACGATTTGAGGAAGAGGCGAATTTGGAATGGAAAACAATACTGGAAGAAGAGGGTGTTAGAGTCATTCTTGGTATACCCAATATGAAAGTACATGCAAAGATATGTGTGATAAAAAAGCGGTTAAATAACACCACATTTCAATATGGGTTTGTCAGTACTGGAAATTTAAACGAACGGACAGCCAATTTCTATGGAGATCATTGCCTTTTGACTTCCAATAGGAAGATTATGGCAGACATCAACAAAGTATTTTATTACTTGGAAAACCCAACTCGGCATGAACAATTTCTTTCTGAATGTCAGACACTTCTCGTAAGTCCAGTTAGCATGCGAAAAAGCATTGGTATGTTAATTGACAAAGAGATTGAATTTGCGAAAAAAGGTAAAAAAGCGTCGATTTTATTAAAGTTGAATTCCCTCAGCGACGAAAAACTTATCGAAAAACTAAATAAAGCATGTAATTCTGGAGTTCAAGTAGATTTGATCATCCGAAGCATTTATTGTTCTCAAAAAAATCCAAAGAAAAAAGAAAAGCAACCACATGCTATAAGTATTGTGGATTCTTTTCTTGAGCATGCCAGGGTTATGGTTTTCCACAATGGTGGGAATAAGGATGTTTATATTACAAGTGCCGATTGGATGGTTCGAAATTTAGATCACCGTGTTGAAGTAGCCTGCCCTATTTTTTCAAAGGAATTGAAAAATGAGATTTCGGATATTTTAGCCATTCAATTATCGGATAACGTGAAAGCCAGAATTTTGGATTCAAACTTCAACAACAACTATGTACATTTACCGGGTAAAAAAATAAAATCCCAATTGGAGATATTCAAATATCTCCAGAAAAAACAACACCATTTGCTACGTGAGACTCGCCGCAATTGATATTGGTTCTAATGCATGTCGGTTATTAATTTCTGAAGTTGTTTTATCTCCTCAAGGAGATCCTCAATTCAATAAGCTCAATTTAATTCGAGTTCCACTTCGTCTGGGCTTTGATGTTTTTGAAACAGGAGAGATTCCGAAGTCTAAAAAAGGAATGATGCTTCAGACCTTAAAAGCTTATTCACATCTCATGAATGCTTACCGAGTAGATCGATATATTGCTGTGGCAACGTCTGCTATGCGTGATGCAAAAAATGGTGCAGAAGTAGTTCGAAAAATATTTTTAGAAACCGGAATAAACATTCAGATTATTTCTGGTGATTTTGAAGCCTCCTTGATTTATGAATCACATGCAGCAGAACATTTGGATCCTGAAAGCAACTATTTATACATTGATGTGGGAGGTGGTAGTACGGAGTTAACTTATTTCAGCAATGGCCAGTCTGTATACAAGCAGTCCTTTAATATTGGTACGATTCGCCTTTTAAAAGATCAGGTTAATGAAAAAGATTGGGATGATTTGAAACAAGCTATTAAAGAAAATATAAAAGGTCAAAAAAATATTCAAGCCATTGGAACAGGTGGAAATATCAACAAGGTCTTTTCCATGAGTAAAAAGAAAGATGGGAAGCCTTTGGAGCTTGAACTGCTTAAAGATTATTTCAAAGAATTTTCTGCATGCAGCATTCAAGATCGAATTCGGTTGTATAATTTGAGAGAAGATCGAGCAGATGTTATTGTGCCTGCATTGCTTATTTATATCCAAATCATGAAATGGTCTGATATCAACCAAATACATGTTCCAAAAATTGGACTTGCTGATGGATTGGTTCAGCATTTATTTGCATCTACTGCCGGATAAGTATTCCGTTTAGATATTTAACAAATCGGTAATCTTCAGGTAATATGGATTGTGGAACATTGTTCCATGTATCTGATTCGCGATAGAAATAATAATGCTGTTGCATACATTGTTAATAATATTATTTTCAATGAAGATCGTTCTCGTGTCTTGGGTATAGTTATTGGCGATTGTTTTTATGGTAGAAGAAAAAATGTTATTGGTAAACTATTTAACGATCGGGCTTATTTGGTCAGTGGAGAAATTATTGGATCCATCGAAGTTTTTTCTTCCGGTAGCAAAGAGTCGGTAAAAAAAGAGTATTTGCAAGCTGCTTGGGAGATATTATCCGAGATTAAAGATCATACCACGCATTGGATAGTTCCTAAAAAAGTCTGGAATAATTCACCCTTTTCAATTCATTTTGAAGTGAATTGAAAAATATCATTTCTATTATTGGATAATCAACGGCTTAGCGTGAAGCCAAATGTTGTACCCACTCCAGGCGTGCTGCGAGCTTGTATGAATTGTCCGTGTGCCTCTATGATGTGTTTACATATAGCAAGTCCCAATCCTGTTCCTCCGATATTTCTGCTCCTTCCATAATCTGTTCGATAGAATCGTTCAAAGATTCGGGGGAGATGTTCTTCTGCAATTCCAATGCCGTCATCCGTGACTTCCACCAACACGGTTTTATCATCTGTTTTGTAAACACTGGCTTCGACCGTGCCATCCATATTGCCGTATTTGATGGCATTGTCCAGAAGATTGATTAAAACTTGTCTAATTTTTTCTTTATCGGCATAAACCTCGACAGGTTGCTCGCATCCTTTTTTGATGCTGCATTTGATTTTTTTAGCCTGAGATTTAATATCCAATGCTTCAAAAACTTCCAGGATCAAATCTTGAATGATGAAACGCTGTCGGTGTAACTCCTGTTTCCCACTTTCCAATCGGGTAATTTCATCCAAGTCTTGAATCAGATGTATCAATCGTTCTGTATTTCTAAATGCGTTATCAAGAAATTTTTTTCTTATTTCAGGATTTTCGGCAGCACCTGCAATCAATGTTTCCAAATAGCCCTGGATGGCAAATGCCGGGGTTTTAAATTCGTGTGAAAGGTTTTGTAAAAACTCTTTTCGAAAGGCTTCGTTGCGTTCAAGCACTTCCATTTCCGCTTTTCGTTGATCTGCCCACTGCAATACTTCTTCGCCCACTTCTTCAATGCTTTGCTTAGGCAATACTTTCTTTTGAAAAAATTCTTCACGCTTGGAAGCCTTGGTCTGATGAATAAACTTGTAAATCAACTTGATTTTTCTATTGACAAATACTTCTATCAAGTATTTGGAGACCCCAAGCGAAACAAGGAATAAAATAGCACCGATGGCTAACGAAGAATAAATAAATGAAGTAAAAATGGCCGCTAATGCAAAAGCGGTTAATCCGATCAAGCAACCAATCCAAAACGCTATGGTTTGGGGGGAATTGTTTTTTCCTTCAAACATGCTACAAGTTACTAATCCCTTCTGGTTTAGAGCTCAAATTTGTAGCCTACACCTTTTACCGTGGTGATGCAGTCGACCCCTATTTTTTGTCTAATTTTTCGAATATGGACATCAATGGTTCTATCGCCAACTATCACGTCACTGCCCCAAATTTGATTGAGGATTTCGTTTCTGAGAAATACGCGACCGGGTTTAGAAGCCAAATACACCAACAACTCAAATTCTTTCTTTGCAAGCGATTTGGGTTCGTTGTTGAAATAAACCATGTATTCATCCGGTTCTATACGCAAAGGGCCTATTTCTATGCTCTTACTGGCTTCGGGTTTTTGGACTCGTCTGAAAAAAGAGTTCACCTTGGATACCATCACTTTGGGTGATATCGGTTTGGTAATGAAATCATCTGCCCCTAATTCCAATCCCTTTACATGAGATAGTTCATCATTAAGCGCAGTTAAAAAAACAATCAATGTTTTTTCAAATTCGGGTTGCGCTCGTAGAATTTTGCAGGCTTCGATACCACTTTTCTTGGGCATCATGATGTCCAAAATGATCAAATCCGGTTGGATTTCCTTGGCTTTTTGAATGGCCTGATCTCCATCTTTGGCAGTAGCCACCTGGTATCCATTCAACTGTAAATTGTAGCTGATGATTTCCAGAATATCTGGTTCGTCATCAGCAATCAGGATTTTTTTTCCTGTTGTTGCCATCGGAAATAAAAGCTTTACACGAAGGTATACTCCTACCTCGGCATTACGAAAAACTCTAAGATTATCAAATTGTTAAGCAGGCTTCAACAGGCTGCATAAAATAGGTTAATTTTACACGAATGCTTCGTTGGTTGTTGATATGGTTGTTTTTCTTGCCAGGAATCCTGCTCGCAGCCAATCGGGCAGATACGGGTAAGCTAACCATTGACATTCGTAGGGTCAAGCTTCACGAGGATATCGATAGTTTTCAAAAGAAAATTCTTTCCAAAGATGGAATTCCGGATATGGAATGCAGTTTAACTGCGGATCCTGATTTAAACTTATTGATTACCGATATTTATACCCGCCAAGTTGATGAGCTGCAAAATCTAGTGGAAAGCTCAAAACAGGCCGACCACCGAATCAAAGTAAAATATCTAACGGGATTGTATCTCCTGGTGCAGTCCTGTTACCAAAATATCGGCACATCCTCTTTTCCCCCATCTTTGGCAGTGATTCTTTTCCAAGCCTATGATCGTTACATGAAATTAGATTGGAGTGGAAGTGCCATTGATACTTTTGTTTTGAACTATCCGTATGAAGTCAATCGAATTTTATTGGGAGAACAAACTGTTTTTTTTGAAAATAGCGGATTGAAGCGGGCAAGGGTAAATG
>JBEDAP010000060.1:0-3832 GCA_041177705.1 Bacteroidota bacterium | reverse complement strand
CATACAAGCTCAAATCAAAAAAACTTCGACGGGACTAGTATACGCCTACGTAAATACAAAAAATGATCCATTTGAATCCAATCGTGTAAACAACATCGATTCGATGACATATACAGAGTTTGAGGTGAATTTAGTTCAACCCATAATCAACATGTATAGAGGAGAAGAAGTTGTTATAGCAACACAATACCGAGGAGAGCCTTATCGGTCCCTTCAGTGGAGTCCAGCCAATTACTTATCCTGCACCAATTGTCCAGAACCTACCTTTAAGTCAAACACCAATGGGAAATACCAAGTAAAAATAACAAGCACTTACGAATGTGTTGATTCTGCTCAAGTTGAAATCAATGTGTTCTACCAAAAACGTCTAGCCATTCCCAATGTATTTACACCAGATAACGATGGATTGAACGACGTCTTTTACATCATAGCAGGAACAGAAGTAGTGTCAATACGCTCGTTTCAAATCTTCAATCGCTGGGGAGAAAAAGTTCACGAAGCACGAAATACAAAACCCAATGATGCTTCATCAGGGTGGAGAGGAATCTACAAGGGTCAAAAAGCTCCACAAGGAACCTATGCGTATGTTGTTGAACTTTTACTAGATACAGGCTCTAGTGAAATTCACAAGGGAACCATTACATTGATCCGATAATGAAAAAGTGGATCTGCATACTTTCTATTTTATTTTTCGCTAAGAAAGCCTGGGCGCAGGACCCTCATTTTTCGCAATTTTTTTCTTCCCCGCTAACACTCAACCCAGCCAGTACAGGAAACTTCAATGGCATTGCCCGCATTTCAGCGAATTACAGAAATCAATGGCCGGCTCTCGGCAAAGCTTTTGTTACCAGCACTGTTGCAATAGACGGTGGATTGCTAAAAAAGTATACACCCTTCAATGATCAATTCAGCGGAGGAATTATCCTTTTATCCGATCAAACGGGAAATGGAATTTTGAAAGAAAATCATATGGGTGTTTCACTTGCTTACCAAAAAGGTTTGGATGAAGATGGCATTCATTCGATTGCTGTTGGGTTTCAAGCCAGCTTAACGAATCTACTTTTTGATGCAGGTAAAGCAAACTTTGAAGATGAGTTAACTGTAAGCGGGTTTTCTCTGCCATCTGCAGAATTATTTTTAGGCAGAGACTTGGGTAAAAAATTCTACGATTTTCATGTAGGTCTTTTGTATCAAGGGCCCTTGGGCGATGAAGGGATGTTTTATATCGGCACTTCAATATATCATCTCAATAAACCCAAACTAGGCTTTTCCTCAAATAACTATTTTATACGAAATAGATACAACCTACACGGTGGAGGCTTTATTTCTGCTGGAGCTTCTACCACCCTCCACGTCAGCGGACAGTATCAAAATCATTTTAACTACAAAGAATGGGTTGTAGGCGCAGCACTTAGCAAAAACTTAAAAAATTTACCTCGACAGTACAAGGAGGTCTATGCAGGTGTTTGGATGAGAAACAAAGATGCATTGATCCCCTATTTAGGATTTGAATGGAATGATGTCCGGATCGGATTCAGTCAAGATATAAACATGTCGGGCTCAAGAACTTCAGCCAATAGCTATCAAAGTACCGAAGTGTCTTTCATTTGGATCATCAATAAGAACAAATCCCCGTACAATAAGAAATGTCCTAAGTTTTAATTCAGTATCACTTTCCCTAACTCAGCCACAATCTGCTGAGAGGGTACAACACCCGATTGTCTCCAATGAATGTTTCCACCTTTGAAAAGCACAAGTGTTGGAACACCCTGAATTTGAAAATGCTGAGCCAGTGCTGGATTTTTATCTACATCAATTTTAATGATAGTAGCCTTATCCCCAACCGTATCTTTTACTTCTTTCAAGACAGGTGCCATCACCTTGCAAGGTCCACACCAGACTGCAAAAAAATCAACCAATACCGGAGTATCCCCCTGGATCAATTCTGAAAATGATTTTTGTTCATTCATGACTTTTTTCTTTTTTAAATGCCCCAAATAAAAGCGCACCCATTAATGCAAAATAGATCGTGCTGTTAACAGGGCTGGAAGTAATCTTACACGTACCAGAAAGACAGCCTATATATTTCCAATACAAGAAACCAGATAAGGCACCAACCCCCGCACCAATGATGTATAGAATATTAGACCTGATCATGATTTCCTTTTACACGTGTTTATCCCCAATGGAACATACAGTGGGCAAAAACTTACCAAGCTGGTAAGTACGAAGACTCCAGCCAATACCAATAGTATAATCCCTACAGTTCCTACTACCGTACCCGTAAAATAAAGTGCTACAAATACCGCAGCCAAAAGGAACCGAACTATTTTATCCATTGAACCCATGTTGCTTTTCATATTCAAATTTTAGGATTCAAAGTTAGATTTTGACTTGAAAATAAAACATGACTTAAGTCACATAGAAAAAATGGCACTCATACTCATTTGAAAATGAACTCATTCCTTGAAATCTGTTGTAAATTTGCTAGCTGAATGAAAATTTGCTTCTCAATACTAGTGGTTTTATTTTTTACTCCGTTGACATGGTGTCAATCTGTAAATAACATCCAGCACCTGTTAGATGCCGGCTACTTTGCCAGAAAATCTGTTGAGCCTATCAAAATTGATGGGGTATTGAGTGAAGAGACTTGGGACAGAGCACAAAAAGCAGGCAATTTCATTCAAAACTTTCCAAATGATACGTTACTGGCCTCCGCGAAAACAGAAGTCATGGTCTCGTATGATGACAAGTTTATTTACTTCGCAGGAAAAGTATACAACTCGGTTCCCAATCAACCGTATGTTACCCCATCCCTCAAAAGGGATTTCAGGGGTGAGGCAAATGATGCGCTGGTGATAAGCATCGATCCTTTTATGGACAGAATGAATTCATTTTCATTCGGGATCAACCCATTTGGAGTACAACGAGAAGGGCTTGTCGTTAATGGTGGTGTTCTAAGCGAAGATCTAAGCTTATCGTGGGATAACAAATGGTTAGGAGAGTCGAGAATATACGATGATCACTGGAGCATGGAGATGGCAATCCCTTTGAATACCCTTCGCTTTCAAAACGGTGCTACCAAATGGTTGATCAATTTTTATCGAATCGATAGTTATAACGCTGAACGATCAGGCTGGGCTCGTGTTCCCAACCAATATGCCATGATCTCATTGGCTTTTTCGAAACCATTGGAATTTGAAACACCCATTCAACGAAAAGGTCCGAACATCTCTCTTATCCCTTTTGTTTCTCCCGGTACTACTCGAACTCCCCTGGTTCAAAACAGTTCGAATTCAAAGTTCAACACCAAGCAGAGTCTTGGAGTAGGTGGTGACGCAAAAATAGGAATAGGAGCCTCCCTCAACCTTGATCTCACTTTCAATCCAGATTTTTCACAAGTAGAAGTAGACAATCAAGTAACCAACTTGGATCGATTTGAAATTCTATTTCCCGAAAAAAGACAATTCTTTTTAGAGAACGGAGATCTGTTTGCGAATTTTGGAGTGGAAGGAATTCGTCCGTTTTTCTCCAGAAGAATTGGAGTAACTCGAGATCCAAATACAGGACAAAACATTCAAAATAAGATTGATGCAGGATTAAGATTGAGTGGAAAGCTAAACGATGATCTTCGAATGGGCTTGTTGCAAATGAGAACAGCTGCTATCGACTCCATCAACCAACCTGTAAACGACTTTACTGTATTGGCACTGCAACAGAAAGTATTTCATCGATCCAGCGTGGGCTTAATCGTCACCAACAAAGAAGTTCAAGGGAGTAAGGATTTTAACCGTGTAGTAGGAGTCGACTACAACATAGCTTCCAAAAGCAA
>JBEDAP010000059.1:0-13741 GCA_041177705.1 Bacteroidota bacterium | reverse complement strand
GCCCACTGAACTTTTGAAAAAATACGGTTTGGATACCGAGTTTATCGTGTCTTCTGTAGAAAAAGCAATTTCCAGAAAGAATGCATAATCATGCTTTCACAGCTCACCGATAATGAACTCGTAGCTCTTTTTCGGAATGAAAAAAATAAGGAAGAGGCGTTTACCGTATTGGTTAAGCGGCATCAAGAAAAAATCTACTGGCAAATCAGAAGAATGGTTGTTTCGCATCAGGATGCAGATGATGTGATGCAAAATGTTTTTATAAAAGTCTGGAATGGACTGGGTAATTTCCGGGAAGATGCAAAATTGACTACTTGGCTGTACCGAATAGCTGTTAATGAATCGATCAGCTTTTTGGACCAACAAAAACGAAAAAGCAGTACTTCTTTTGAGGACGTTGCCGAACAGGTAGAAAATAAGCTTCACGCAGAGAAAAACTTTGATGAACAAAAAGCCGTATGGAAGTTGCAGCTTGCAATTCAACAACTACCTGAAAAACAGAGAGTTGTGTTTAATTTGCGCTATTTTGAAGAAATGCCATACGAGGAGATGAGCGAAGTGCTTGAGACATCGGTAGGTGCATTGAAAGCCTCGTATCATCATGCCGTTAAAAAAATCGAAGAATACATCCTAAACCATTAAACTCACAAGATCCAAACAGGTCCAATTACCGTAATGAAAGAAAACCCAACCATAAAAGAGGAACTTCTAACGCTCAGTCCAGCCGTTGCTAACCTACCCCAATCCACTCCGTTTGAGGTTCCTCAAGGTTATTTTCTTGATTTTCCAAAAAAAATAATGCAAAAAATTGAAAATCAATTAATTAAGGAAGAAGAACCGCTTCCTATCTTTCTGCAGGAGTTGAAAAAGCAAAACCCGTTTGAAGTTCCTGCGGGGTATTTTGATCAAATCTCTCCCTTTCAACTACCAAAAGAAACCAAAGTCGTTTCCATTTTCAGGTGGCAAAAAGCAGTTCGGATTCTTGCCGCGGCTTCTATTGTGGGTATTTTATTCTTTGCAATCAATTTGGAAAACAGCGAAGTTAAAAACGAAGGAAGCAACACAGCTTCGGTGGAAACATCCAACATAGAAGAGACTGCATTGGAAGGATACCTGAAGGAGATTGACATTATGGACACTGAATTTGACAAATCGGTGGTCTTGCAAGATGCTGAAACAACACTTATCGATATCGACCTGCAAACAATTAGTGAAAAACTGACGGAAATTTCCGAAAAAGACATCTCACTATATCTAGAACAGGCCGGTTAAAAATTTTACTGAAAACTCAATTTTAACCTACCATGAAAAAACAAATTTTATTTATCGTTCTGATTGTATCCGGGATAGCTGCATATGCACAGCCTGGAGGGGCGCGACCTGGATCCAAAACCCCACCTCAAGGAGAGAATCGTGCTGCCGAACTAAAAAAGATACAGGCCATGGAAATGGCGTTCATTACCAAGGAGTTAAGTTTATCTCCTGATGAGGCACAACGGTTCTGGCCCATATTTAACCAATATCGAAATGAATTAAGAACCTCAGTTCAAGACCGCAAAACCCTTGATCAATTAGATAGACAACAAAAAGTATTGGATATCAGAAAGAAATACAGAGAAGATTTCTCTAAAGTAATGAACCAAGAGCGCGCCAACAAGGTTTTTGGTGCAGAAGAGGAATTTAGATCTTTGGTGAGAAAGGAATTCCAAAAAAGGCAGATGGAAAAAAGGCAAGTTGAGCCCAGAAAAAAAGGTTTTTGATGGTATTTCACTAAAATGTACCTTTAACTCGGTGTTTTTCATAGGTTAGCAACGGCTGGTTCTTTTTAGAACCGGCCTTTTTATTAACTACTAATACAAGTAATTATTACGTATTTACACGTAATCAAATTACGTATAACTATCTAGTCTGATTAATGGCTAAAAATAGGTGTTTGGATATCGTGATAAAACAGAAATTTCCATCCACCCTGCATGGATTCTTCCCACCACTGTTGCCTCAGCTCCATAGCCCGCTTACCGTCGGAATCGTATTTAGCGATAAACTTGGTTTTCAACTGTTGCAATTGCGGAGCTTCATCTCCACCAAAAAACAACACCTCATTTTTTTCTTTAACCCAGAATACTTGATGAAATGGAGAATGCCCCCCGCTGTGTTTATAAAAAATTGTCTCTCCGATTTGACCTTCATTGTCCAACAAATGAAGCTTTTCAAATAGTTGAACTATTTTCAAGGGACCCACTTCGTAGGACGCATTTCCTCCCTGCATCACAAAATCAAATTCTTTGGAATTGATATAATGATCAGCTTGCGGGAAACTGATTTGTGAATTCCCAAACGAATCTTTAAAGGTGAGCCCCCCTGCATGATCTCTGTGCAAATGACTCATCAAAACTTTCGTAACATCGGAAGGCGAATAACCTGCATCGGATATGGAATTGAAAAGCTGAAGCACACCGTTCTGCTGAAATCCCAATCCTGCATCCAATAACAACAAGTCATTGGATGTTTCAATCAAAAAAGGCTGTATCTCTACCAATAAACTTCCCTTTGGACGTTCTTGCAGTTTATCTTTTTGGGGATCAAAAGGCACAAATACCTTGGTGTGATCTATGGTGAAACTGCCTTCGGAAAGTGGAATAATTTTCATTGTATCAACGTAAAATCATTTGTCGGTCTGCATCCAAACGAATCGCTATAAATAATAAAACTGTAAAAGTAATCAGTGCAGTTCCGCCATAACTCATGAAAGGCAATGGAATGCCAATTACAGGAATGATACCGATGGTCATACCGATATTGATAAAAATATGGAAGAAAAAAACAGCTGCTACACCATAAATATAAGACCTGCTAAATGTGCTGCGTTGCCGCTCAGCCATAGAGACCAACCGCATCAACAAAAACAAATAAAGTCCCAATAAAAATAAACTTCCAGCAAAACCAAACCCTTCTCCAATGGTACAAAATATAAAATCAGTGCGCTGCTCCGGAACAAAATCATACCGCGTTTGAGTTCCCTTCATCAATCCCTTTCCCCACATGCCCCCTGAACCAATAGCTATCTTACTTTGCTTTACATTGTAGTTCCCTGCTTTTTTCTTATCCTCCATTTTTTTGATGTCTTCTTCACTCATCGTCTCTGTATCTACCTCAAAATCTTTACCAACCGTAGAATAAATTCGTTGAACCTGGTAGGGCTTTAACACATGACTGAAAAAATATGGAACAGCAAAACGCTGAATACCAACGCAAGTTGCCCATATGACAATTGTTACAACTAGAACAGAACGATTGCGCTTGATTTGTCTTCTTACTGCATATAAAAAAATCAACGCAGCAACCGTCAACAATACAGCCAGAACATTTTGATCAATTAAAAGCGTTAATACAACAAGCAGTGCCACAGAAAATCCTAGAATCAAAATGGCAGAAGGTAACCCCTCGCGGTACATCACCAAGAAAAAAGAGAAATATACAAGTGCCAATCCGGTTTCACTCTGCAAAATGGTCACAACAGCAGGCACCAAGACAATTAAGGAAGCAATTGCCTGAGATTTGAACTTTGAAAAATTTAAATCTTGCGTTGACAAATATTTAGCTAAAGCCAAATTCACAAAAACCTTACAGAGTTCTGCCGGCTGGAGTTGAAATCCGGAGAATCGAATGATAGACTGCGTACCTTTTACGTCGGTATGGAAAGGAAAAACCAACAGCAACAAAACCATACCGATGAAATAAAACAAATTCGCTGTGGCTGTAAAAAATTTACTATCCGCCAACAATACAAAACCACCCAGTACCAAGCTGATAATAAAATAAAGGAGTTGCCTGCTGTAATCCGTTTTCAAAGAAAGGAATCCAGAAATAAACTCTTCATCCCGAAAGGTAGTAGCGAAGATGCTGGAAATACCCATGATCACCAGAATGGCATAAACAACTACCACCATCCAGTCAATTCCTTTTATTTCATCAAACGAATTGCTCTTCATCTTGATTTCGATTTGCCTCTATGTGAAATAAGAAAAGACTGGTATTTTTTTGCGGTACTTTTTTGGGCTGAGGAGTATGTGCAATTACCCGGGTTTGCATTTTTTTGATTCTTTCTCTTCGCATGGAATCCAATCGGTTTCGCTTCGACCTTACTATAGGTAAAATGATCTCGGTATTTTCAATGCGCTCCACTTCTTTCCATCTGGCTTCGGATAAAGTGTCCTTGAGAAATTTCTCCATGACCAATCCGGCCATCGGTCCGGCCCAAGTTGCACCAAAGCCTGCATTCTCTACGATAACAGCTACCGCAATTTTGGGATTTTCTCTAGGCGCAAAGCAAACAAACCAAGAATGATCTTTTAATTTTTCTCTTTTACCTTGGATAATTCCATAATTCTCTGCTGTTCCTGTTTTTCCTGCAACTGCAATACCATCAATTCGAGCTACTCTTCCCGTTCCACTTTCAATTACATCTTGCATACCCAATTGAACCAATTCATAGATCTCACCTGGAATTGAGGTAACGTCATGTTTTTTCTTGAATGAATTCAAAATAGTATCCTCCGAAGTAGCGTCATCAATAGAGCGCACAAAATGAGGCGTATAATAATAGCCTTTGTTTGCGATGATGCACATCAGGTTGGCCATTTGAAGAGGAGTCGCTTGCATTTCACCCTGACCAATTCCTAAGAAAACATTGGTGCAAGAGTTCCAGTATCCACGGTACAATCGATTGTAAAAACTCGTATCGGCAATCAACCCTCTGTCCTCACTCGGAATATCTATTCCCAATTTCACTCCCAATCCAAACGAATTCATGTACTGCTTCCATTTAAGATACCCGTTCACTGTGCCGTTCAATTTGGGATTATCTACTGCCAATCTATAAATGTGTGAAAAATAACTGTTGCATGAATTCGCCAAGGCTATGCGTAAATTTGAAGCGTGGCCTGCATTGTTGTGTGTGCATTTGATTGGCCTTCTACATCCCAAGTATGCACCTCCACAAGAAACTCCATATTGAGGTGTGATAACTCCCTCATCCAATGCAATCAACGCACCCATCGGTTTGATGGTAGAGCCCGGTGGATATTGCCCTTTTATTGCACGATTGAACAATGGTCTGGCGGTATCTCGAAGCATCCAGGAAAAATTTGTTTTTCGAAGATTGCCTGTAAGCAGATTCGGGTCATAGGTTGGTCCACTGGCCATAGCAATGATTCCACCTGTTTGTGGTTCAATAGCAACAATGGCACCCAACTTATTTTTTAACAGACGTTCTGCCAATTCTTGTACTTCAATATCTACATAGGTTCGAAGATTCCTTCCTGCAACAGCAATCGAATCGTATTTTCCATTTTCATACCTACCTACTATTCTATTTTTATTATCCTTGATCTGGTAACGAACTCCTCTCTTCCCCATCAAAATATTTTCATAGTACCGCTCCAACCCACTCAATCCCATGTAATCCCCCATCTGATAAAAATAGTTGGTACGTTTCAAGATATTACTGTCCACTTCACCAACATAACCTAAAATATGAGCTGCCGCCTTATACGGGTACGAACGAATGGGGCGTTCTTGCAAGAAAAATCCAGGTTCAAATCGATAGATGTTCTCTTGGAGCTGAACAAAAGCTTCAACGGAAAGGGAGCCTTCAAACACCGAAGGGCGATAGCGACCATTTTTCAGAATGGCTCCGATAACACGTTCTTTAAATTGCTCTGCAGTAATCCCAAGTATTTTGCACATGCTCAATGTATCCAATCCTTTGAGCTGCGTGGGCATTACCATCAAATCATAGGTTAGGGTATTTTCAAGGACCGATCGATTTTTGCGATCAAAAATGATTCCACGATCTGGATAAACAATTTTTTTACTGACTGCATTATCCATAGCGAGCAGATCGTATTGAGTAGAGGCCAATTGTAAAAATAAAAGTCGGACGATCAATACAATGAAAGCAACCAAAAAAAGAAGACGAATTACATTTTGGCGTGACTGGTTGAATACCGACATAGAATTTTTAAGAGTTGCAATGCAAAAATACTACATCAAAACTTAGCGGACCTTTGAATTTCGATTCATGAACAAATCGAAGAGCTGAAAAAGAGCTAAACTCAAGACGGTTGTTGCAATCAACTTTCCAATAAAATAAAAGAAACTGCCAAACTGCAACCACTCCATAAGTATCAAATAAAAATGATGGAGGAGGGTCATGATAACCATGTAAGTCCAATACGGAACCGAGCCCATGGTTTTTGTGGAAGGCTCCTGATTTCCCCATTCTGTAGCCTCTTTGGGAAGAAGTAAATTCACAACATAAGGCCTTAGGTAAGCAACCAGTCCACAAGCTGCTAAATGAAGCCCCGGAGTTTTAAAAAACATATCCGATATCAATCCCAGTCCAAATCCAACGTAGAGCAATGTCAAGGGAGTAATTCGGAACGGTAGCCATAGCAGAAATAGAAAATAAACATATGGCACCACAAACTGATGCAAAGGAGGTATTCGATTCAAGATAAAAACCTGAATGAACAGGAAAACAGTCAGCCGCAGCACATTTTTGATGACAATGTTCATTCCTTGGTTTGATTTTTTTGCAATTGATCCATTTCCTCTTTCAATAAATTTCTAACTACGTAGGCATGCTGAAGTCCAGAAAAATTGGTAGCGGTTTTCACTTTTAGAATATAGGTGTTTGTCTCCGTGTCTTGCTCCACCTTTTCAACATAACCGATGGCTACTCCGGGTGGAAAGCGATCGGAATACGGGCTTGTTACCACTGTATCGCCTTTTTTGATTTCAACTGTTTTAGGAATTTTATTCAATTGTACAAATCGAACATCTTTCCCATCCCAGCTTATTTCACCCAGTCCACTTCCTTTTTTCATCACGGCTATCACTTTGGACTGTTTATGCAACAGACTCATGACGGTAGACATGTTTTTGCTGACTCCAACCACTGTGCCCACAATGCCATCCGGACTAACTACAGCCATGTTGGGCTCAACACCCTGGCTCGAGCCGCGATGTAGCATGATTAGATTTTGCTGAAGAAAAACAGAATTTGAAATAACCTTAGCCGGAAAGTATTGAAACTGACGGAAACTCGATAGTGAGTCTGTTTGAATTGTGTCCTTTACCAATAAAAAACTAGTATCTGCGAGCAAGGATCCAGATGGAAGTTGAGACAACAAATAAGCATTCTGCTCCCGTAGTTTATCATTTTGCTCTTTGAGACGAAAATAAGTTTCCACCCTTACTACGCGTTCGTTGACATTTCCCGAGATTTCAGCAGAAATCATCCCGTACACCGTTTGGTGAAATCGGTTGTAACCAAATAGCATGACCCAAGCTACGATCTGCATGCACAGAAACGTAAAGAATACGGCGTAGCGTCTGAGAAAAAGAAAAATGTTCCGCATCTAAAACGGATCTCAGTTTTTGTTCGTGTACATTACCTCATGATAAAGGGGAAATTCTGGTAGTTCTGGAGCGCCAAACCAGTGCCTCTTACAACACTTTTCAGTGGATCTTCCGCAACATGCACAGGTAGCTTGATCTTCTGAGAAAGGCGCTTATCCAAACCCCTTAGCAGAGCACCACCGCCAGTCAGGTAGAGACCTCTGCGGTAAATATCTGCTGCCAATTCAGGAGGAGTGGTTTCCAAAGCTTTGAGGATAGCTTCTTCGATTTTAAAAATGGACTTATCCAGTGCTTCCGCTATTTCCTGGTAGCTCACCATGATTTGCTTGGGAATTCCGGTTACCAGATCTCTACCATTCACAGGCATATCATCAGGTGGGTTATCCAAATCTTTCATGGCCGCACCAATAGTAATCTTGATTTGCTCAGCTGTGCGTTCACCAATCAATAAGCTGTGATATCTGCGAAGTGCTTCCATGATATCCGCAGTAAACTCATCACCTGCAATACGTATGGATTGATCACATACAATTCCTGCCAGGGCAATTACGGTAATGCCCGTTGTGCCACCACCGATATCGATGATCATGTTACCTATCGGTTCAGTAACATCTATACCAATACCCAACGCTGCAGCCATCGGTTCGTGAATCAAATACACTTCCTTAGCTCCAGCTTGTTCTGCACTATCTCTTACTGCTCTCTTTTCCACCTCTGTAATGCTGGAAGGAATACAAATCATCATTCTCCAACTTGGAGGAAACAAAGGTTTCTTGGGATAAATCAATTTGATCATTTCACGAATCATCAACTCTGCGGCATTGAAATCGGCAATTACACCATCTTTCAATGGTCTAACTGTCCGTATGCTTTCGTGTGTTTTTTCGTGCATCAACAAAGCCTTCTTTCCAACGGCAAGTAATTGCTTGGGATTGTTGCGATCCAACGCAACAATGGAAGGTTCATTCACCACAATCTCGTCGTTGTGGATGATTAAGGTATTTGCAGTTCCAAGATCTATCGCTATATCCTGGGTAAACCAAGTAAAAAGTCCCATTCGCTCTGATTTTAAAGGCCCTACAAAGTTGTAGTAAATATGCCAATAAACAATCAGGAATTTTTAGAGAACCGCAACTAACGAAATTCGTACCCGATGTCTTTTCTGAAATTCATTTTCTCGAACTGAATATGTTCAATTTCTTTCAAGGATTTGTCTACCGCATCTTGAAGTCCCGTACCGTAAGATGTAATCGCCAAAACCCGTCCACCCGATGTTACTAGATCGTTGCCCTTGAGTTGAATACCTGCATAAAAGGGCAGTGTATCTGAGCCCCACGACCTGTCCATTCCATTCACCTTTTTCCCTTTTTCGTATTCTCCCGGATATCCACCGCTTACTACAACCACGGTTGCTGCTGCACGTGAATCTGTTTTTATCATTTCCTGATCTAAGCTTCCCTGCTCCATGGCCAAGAACAAATCAATCAAATCTGAATCCAAACGAGGCATCACCACCTCCGTTTCCGGATCACCCATGCGGCAATTGTATTCAATAACAAAAGGCTCATCATTTACTTTAATCAAACCAAAGAAGACAAAGCCTTTGTAAACAATTCCTTCCTCTCTTAACCCCTTGATAGTGGGTTCTACCACTTGACTCAACACCTTCCCCCTAAACTTGTCATCTGCGAATGGGACGGGACTTACAGCACCCATACCACCGGTATTCGGTCCAGTATCCCCTTCTCCAATTCGTTTGTAATCTTTGGCTTCTGGAAGAACAACAAATTGTTCTCCGTTGGTTAACGCAAAAACGCTCAATTCAACTCCAGTTAAAAACTGTTCAATCACAACCTTATCTCCGGCTGCTCCAAACTGCGAAGAAAGGATCATGGAACTGAAAGTCTCCAAAGCTTCTTTGTGTGTCGATGCAATGACAACACCCTTGCCGCCAGCTAAGCCATCTGCTTTTAAAACAATAGGTAAACTATGGGCACGAATGTATTCAACTCCCTCATTGTAATTTTCCTTGGTAAATTCTTTGTACGAGGCAGTTGGTATAGAATGTCTTTGCATGAAGGCCTTCGCATACGCTTTGCTGCCTTCCAGCAATGCTCCCTGTTTGGATGGACCCACTACAACAATATGAGAGGTTTCTGAGTTGGACTTGATAAAATCGTAGATACCATTAACCAAAGGGTCTTCAGGTCCCACCACAATCATCTCGATTTGCTTCTCTTTACAAAACGATGCGATGGAATCAAAATCATTTGGAGATAAAGCTACATTGGTTCCGCAGGAAGCCGTTCCAGGATTACCTGGTGCAATAAAAAGCGAGTTGCATTTCTTACTTTGTCTGATCTTCCATGCCAATGCATGTTCTCGTCCACCTGAGCCCAGGAGTAAAATATTCATTTCTATAAATTCGGATGAAGGATAATTGAAAACCGAAGATACAAATTGCTTATTTTAGGCCAATCAATAAAAATGATCATGTCCAACAACCCATCCATGAAGCATCCCAAAGGATTGTATGTTCTTTTTGCAACTGAAATGTGGGAGCGTTACAATTACTATGGCATGCGTGCCATTTTGGTACTTTTCATGACCAAAGCCCTTTTGTTTTCAAAAGAATTTTCTTCTCATCTCTACGGCGGATATACCAGTCTGATTTATTTATCCCCGTTGATTGGAGGTTTTGTAGCCGACCGCTTTTGGGGTAATCAGCGTTCTATCATTACGGGTGGCTTAATCATGGCGTTGGGTGAATTTGTACTTTATTTCTGCGGAAGCACCTATGCAACCGATCCTGAACTCTCTCAGATGCTTTTTTTCACGGGTTTGGGGTTCATGATCGCAGGAAATGGATTTTTCAAACCGAATATATCTGCGCTAGTTGGACAGATGTATCCCAAGGGAGATAGCCGAATTGATTCTGCCTATACCATTTTCTACATGGGCATCAATGTTGGGGGTGCATTGGGACCCTTCATCTGTGGATTGGTTGGAGATACGGGGAATCCGGCGGATTTTAAATGGGCTTTTCTCGCGGGCGGAATTGGGATGTTGATCAGCGTAGCCATTCAGATGATGTATCATAAAAAATACGTGAAAGACCCAGAGGGCAACACCTTGGGGCTAGAGCCAGTTAACAGCAAGCCAGCATCAAGAAATCCCATCTTGATGACCTTAGGCATGCTGGTACTCGTCTTCGTTTCAACAGGAATGTTATACTTGGATTCAGGGATAGCCCAAATCAACCACATTGGATTCACCATCGGTGGTGTTGAAATTGGAACCGCTTTATTTACAAATCTTGTATTCCTGTTGGTGGCATCGATTGTAACCATTGCCTTTATCGTGTTTACCGATAAAACACTGACTAGTATTGAAAAGAGCAAAGTGCTTGTAATTTTTACCGTATCCTTTTTCGTCGTTTTCTTTTGGAGCGCTTTTGAGCAAGCTGGAGCTTCACTTACTTTCTTTGCGGATGAGCAAACACAAAGAGATCTTGGTTTCTTTGTAGTACCTGCAAGCTTTTTTCAATCGTTGAATTCCATTTTCGTCGTGGGCTTTGCTCCTGTTTTAGCTTGGCTATGGGTGAGATTGGGTAAAAACGATCCTTCCTCTCCTACCAAAATGGCCATGGGATTATTCTTATTGGCCTTGGGTTATTTGTGGATTGCATTTGGAGTTAAAGATGTGCAACCCGGTATCAAAGTGAGTATGATTTGGTTGTTGGGCATGTATGCCTTGCACACCCTGGGTGAACTTTGCTTGTCCCCTATCGGACTTTCTCTTGTAAACAAATTAGCTCCTTTGAAATTTGCTTCCATGTTGATGGCCGTTTGGTTTACGGCCAATGCATTTGCGAATTATTTGGCTGGAGTTCTGAGTAAACTTTATCCGGAAGCCGGTAAATCAAAACAGATCTTGGGATTTCAAATTCAAAATAATTACGATTTCTTCATCATGTTTGTTGTGATGGCAGGCGTTGCCTCCTTCATCCTCTTTTTCTTGTCAAGAAAACTTCAAACGCTGATGAAGCAATAACATCAAAAACAACCTTGCCATGAGTGAAAAAAAATTTACCCCTTTTATTGCGCCTGATCAGGCCATGAAAGAATTCACCTGGAAAGCAGTTATCACCGGGGCCTGTTTCGGAATAATTTTTGGAGCAGCAACGGTATACTTGGCGTTGAAAGCTGGACTAACCGTTTCAGCATCGATACCGATTGCTGTTATGTCTATTGCGTTGAGTCGTTTGTTTCTGAAAACCACCATCCTTGAAAACAATATCATTCAAACAACAGGATCGGCTGGTGAAAGCATTGCTGCAGGAGTTGTGTTTACGTTGCCTGGATTTTTATTTTTAAGCGAAAGTTCAAGCGCGGATTATTTCAATTATGTCACCATTTTGGTACTGGCCATTTTCGGTGGCATGTTGGGAACGCTGATGATGATTCCCTTGCGCAGCGCATTGATTGTAAAAGAACACGAAACACTTCCTTACCCGGAAGGAACAGCATGTGCTTCGGTATTGAAAGCGGGTGAGCGTGGTGGAAATTTTGCTAAAACAGCATTCTCTGGATTGGGGTTAGCCGTTGTATACGCGCTGCTTCAGAAAATATTTCATGTGATTGCTGAAACCCCTTCTTATATCACTGCTCAAACCAACAAGTATCTTCCTTCAGCCAAAATTAGTGGCGAAATCACTCCAGAATACTTAGGTGTGGGTTATATTATTGGTCCAAAAATCGCAGGTGTTCTTGTTGCCGGATCGGTATTAACTTGGTTTGTATTCAACCCCTTGTTGGCAACGGTAGTTCCGGGAGATGTAATTGCTAGCCAACTCGTAAAGCTTGGATACTTGCAAGACCTGCAAACGGCAGGTGGACCCGGTGGTTGGAATCCAGAGACCCATCAGTTTTCCGATTATGCAACTGCCATCTACCGAGCGTTTGTCAGACAAATAGGAGCGGGAGCCGTTGCCGCAGGGGGTTTTATAACCTTGATCAAAACAATTCCAACCATTGTATCTTCTTTTAAAGGCAGTTTGGGAAGTATCAAAAAGGAACAAACTCAACAAGAAAAAATCTCCAGAACTGAACGCGATCTCTCGTTGAAAATCGTTTTGTGGGGAAGCTTGGCCTTGGTTGTTTTAATGGCAGTACTGCCCATGCTACCAGGAAATGGAATTGCAAGCAAACTGTTGATTGGAATTTTAGTAGTTGTGTTTGGAGCTTTTTTTGTTACGGTTTCCTCTCGTATTGTTGGCTTAATCGGATCTTCCAACAACCCCATTTCAGGAATGACCATAGCAACCATCATGGGTACCTGTTTGGTTTTTATTGCGGTGGGGTGGACAGGCAAGCTGTTTGAGCCCATGGCCTTGGTGGTAGGGGGAATCATTTGCATTGCTGCTGCCAATGCAGGTGCTACATCGCAAGATTTAAAAACAGGCTATATCTTAGGGGCAACACCTCGCGCACAACAAATCGCTTTATTTATTGGCGCCATTGTTTCTTCCATAGCTATCGGATTTACCATTAAAATTTTAGATACTCCAACACAAGAGATGGTTCAATCCGGAATCAATCATGCCATTGGAACGGATCGCTACGCTGCCCCGCAGGCCACGCTGATGGCTACACTCATCAAAGGCATATTATCCTTCAACTTGGATTGGCAGTTTGTACTTGTCGGTGTAGCCATTGCTATTGTAATGGAACTCTGCGGTATAAAAGCGCTAAGCTTTGCCATTGGAATTTATTTACCTCTCTCTACCACCCTTCCAATATTCATCGGTGGAGCCATACGGGGATGGGTGGATAAAAGTAAAAAAGCAACGGCAACAGCTCATGAAGAAGAAGATTTACGGCAAGGCAACTTGTTTGCGACCGGCTTGGTGGCAGGAGGTGCAATTGCCGGTGTGCTTGTGGCTTTTCTTTCTGCCAACGAATCCATTGCAAAAACCTTGGGATTGTTGAACTTGGAAGAAGCAATCAGCCACCAATTGGGTGAACAAGGATACTTTTTATTGGGAACTTTGTTGTTCTTTACCATGGCGTTTATTTTGTACCGCGTGGCCATGAAAAAAGAACAATCGCTATAAGTTGAACTGCCCATGAAGATCAGAGCACTGAAATTTGGACTTCCCTTAGCCATTTATATCTTGGCCTATTTTTCATTTACGCAAAACGGCTGGATTGTTTTCACACCATTGTTGTTTGCTTTTTTTCTTGTGCCGGTAGTTGAACTCTTGATCCCATCCAGCGATAAAAATCTATCCGATGCAGAAGAACAAATCGCAAAA
>JBEDAP010000058.1:0-4223 GCA_041177705.1 Bacteroidota bacterium | reverse complement strand
ACATCCAAGGGATTGATAGAGCGTATCAATGTAACGCCTCCTAACAAACAAGGAGTAATGTTGTCCGCATGCTTAACTCCACTGGCTAATTTTTCTCCGAACATGGCAAAACGAATCAAGTCATCGTTGCTAAATGGATTTTCCAACAATTGATTCAATGCAAACACCGCACCGGCTGCACTGGCTGCGCTAGAGCCCAACCCACTCCCGGGTTTGATTCTTTTATCGATGGTGAGTTTGAAACCATGTGTTGGATTTACATGTTCCAACATGGCCATCAAGGCTGCACCGGCTACATTTTCTTCTGGTTTATTGGATAAGCCGTATGCGTCTTCATGAAAAATAGTTAGACCAGGAGCATCCACTTTTTCCAACATCATCACGTCATAGGGTTCCTGAACGGCTAAGCCAAGAATATCAAAGCCGCAAACTAAGTTGGCTATTGTTGCCGGTGATTTTATTTTGATTGTGTTCATGCTTAACGATTGATGGTTCTCATGATATCTGCAAATACACCACTGGCAGTGACTTCTGCTCCTGCACCTGCTCCTTTAACAACCAATGGTTGTTGTAGGTAGCGATCTGTATAAAACAAAACGATATTGTCTTTTCCATACAGGTGATACATGTCGCTTTCCGGTTCGATGTGTTTCAGTCCAACCGACGCCTTTCCATTTTCGTAGGTGGCTACAAATTTGAGTTTGGTATTTTTATCATTTGCTTCTTTCAGCAATCCTTGAAAATGAGATTCATGCGCTAACATTTCTCGATAAAAATCTTCAACACTTCCCTTGAAGCATGAATCAGGTAAAAATCCATTGCAAGCGATTGCATCCATCTCCAAGGGGTTGCCAGCTTCTCGGGCTAGAATCATTATTTTTCGCATCACATCTGTTCCACTTAAATCCAAGCGAGGATCAGGTTCTGTATATCCTTCATCTTGAGCTTGACGAACAACTTCTGCAAAGGGTCGAGTTCCATCATAGTTGTTGAAAACAAAATTCAAGGTGCCGCTTAATACCGCCTCCATCTTCTTGATTCTATCACCGCTATTGATTAAGTCATTCAAGGTACTGATGACTGGGAGTGCTGCCCCTACATTGGTTTCAAAGAGAAATTTACAATTGAATTCCCTAGCGAGGGACTTGAGCAATTTGTAATGGGTGTATGCACTGGACGCAGCAATTTTATTGCAGGCAACTACGGAAATCGATTTTCGCAAAAGCTTTTCATAGATTTCAGGTACATGTTCATTGGCAGTCACATCCACCACAACGCTGTTTCTCAAATTCAGGTCGATGATTTCGTCAGCAAACGCATGCAAATCACTTTTGGTTCCTCCGTTTAGTTTGGTTTCCCATTGATCAAAAGCAATCCCAGCGGGATCAATCACCATTTTCCTGCTATTGGATAAACCTGCAATGCGAATGCGAATGTGATGCCAGTCTTCAATGCTGCCTGCCTGTTGAATGAGTTGATGTACCAGTTTCTTGCCTACATTACCAGTGCCTACAATGTATAAATTGATTTCCTTTTTTACTTGCTCAAAAAAAGTTTCGTGCAATACATTCAGCGCTTTCTTTTTATCTTTTTTCAAAATCGTCGCTGAAATATTTCGTTCAGTAGATCCTTGTGCAATGGCTAAAATATTGATACCATTTTTCCCCAAGGCATTGAACATTCTTCCACTAACCCCTGTATGATTTCTCATGTTCTCGCCTACCAAGCCCAAGAGTAATACATCGTTTGTGACTTTTATAGATTCCAACAACCCATTTGAAATTTCTTGTTGAAACGCATGCGTGAGTTTTTCCTTGGCTCTTACAACTTGTTTGCTATCTACAGCTATACAAATCGAATGTTCTGAACCTCCTTGGGATATCAAAATCACATTCACATTGGCTTCGTGAATAACTTCAAATACTTTTTTTGCAAATCCTTTCATGCCAATCATTCCGCTGCCCTCAATGCTGAGAAGTGCAATGTCTGATTGACAAGAAATCCCGGTTGCCATGCTATTCCCTGATTCACCGTGTTGGATAATGGTACTAGGCTTTTCATCTTTTTGATGGATGTTGATGATGTGCAAGGGGATATGGAGTCGGGATGTAATACCCAGCAATTGCGGCGACAATCCATTCGATCCGGAATTCAATTCAATGGCCTCTTCGTAGGTCAGTTTTCCAATGCATTCCGCAAGTTCTACCCATTCAGGATCTGCAGTAAAATAGGGTTCTTGAGCAGTCCAGTATTCGACTCGTTGAATCTTTTCGTCTACAAGTGATATTAAATGTGTTGAATGTTTGTCCTTTTCCGGAATCATGCATCCAGTTTTCTTGTTTTCATTCAATTCAAGCTTCTCATTCCAAAGAACCTCTAGTTCTTTTGATTGCAAGTACGAACTGAGTAAGAACCCATAAATAGTACTGGTGAGAAAATAAATTTCTTCAGTGATGTTTGCTGGAAGAGTTTTTAACAAGTGAACGCCTTTGCACAGATCATCCATTTTGTTGAATTCTTTGCGAACAAAACTGAGTACGCTGCTTTGAAGCTGAACGGGGAATAGTTCTCGGACCAGTTTTAGAAAATGCGATTCAACCTCTGCAATCTCTTCGCTGTATTCAAAATTTTTCTCAGAGGATTGATCCAAAATGGATTGGATTTTCATTTCCAATTCCGGGTTTCCTCCAATCAGTATCGATTGAAATTGGGGGAATGAGGAAATAAGTTTTGACGCAACCTTATCAAATGAGTCTTTTTGATGTAAGGCCCTGCTATCGATTAAAAGAAGTTTCATGGAATGATGTGTTGGTGTGGAAATGGACAAACCGGTTGGCTTGAATTCAAATGGCAAATGCCCAGGGGGTGATATGGTGATGTACAACCCTTAGCGGGTTGTTGTAGTAAAAGTTGTAGTCGTACCAAAGGACTGGCCTGTGGTATGGGTTGAAAGTACTGTATGTAAACCGACTACATTCATTGGTATCCATACAAAATTAAGGGAAATCCTTTAATTGTTGATTTTTATTTAATTTTGTAACTCGATTGTTGCTTTTCCCCCAATAAAACAACCCAATGAGTGCTAATTTGTCAACTGAAATTGCCAAATTCAATAAAGAAGTGGGCATACGGTATCAACTGTACAACAGTTTGTTTACGTCCTTGCCATTTCATCGTATTGAAAAGACTGGCATTTTACTTTCTCTGCTCCAATCGAACTGCGAAGATGGATACAAGAAAAAATTGAGTCCACTTCAGATCCTCGATGATTTCTTTACCCGCCACACTTCCTATACAACCGAGCAGCAGCAGCTCGATCTCATGTTTCGCATTGTACAATATGTAGAGCGTCAAGTTGTCTTGTTTGATGCATTAGAGGATGCTGCATTCCCCAAACTCAATGAAATGAAAGGGGTGGGTACCTTAAAAAATTTAGAATCTCAGGTACTCTTACAAAACAAAAAGGATCAGTTGCAGAAAAAACTCAGAGAGTTTAGTGTGCGCTTGGTTCTTACGGCTCATCCAACTCAGTTTTATCCGGGCACCGTTTTGGGAATTATCAATGATTTATCCAAAGCCATTGCAGAAAATAATTTAGATAATATCAATACCTATCTTCAACAGCTCGGCAAAACAGCATTCTTTAAAAAGCAAAAACCCACGCCGTTTGATGAGGCCATCAGTCTCATTTGGTATTTGGAAAATGTTTTTTATCCTGCAAGTGGTCGCATATTGAAAGCGCTTCGATCCTATTTTCCCGATGAATACAATCCGGATCATCCGATCATTCGAATGGGCTTTTGGCCTGGCGGAGATCGAGATGGAAATCCGTTTGTGACCAGCGATATAACCTTGAAGGTTGCAGACGCACTGAGGGGAAGCATCATCAAATGTTATTATCTCGAGATTCGTAAACTCAGACGTAGATTGACGTTTGAAGGGGTTGAGTCCAAGTTGGCTGATTTGGAAAAACTGTTATACGATAACATATTCATTCCAGGATACAAAACTCAGCTGACCAAATCGCAAATCGTTGACACGCTTCTAACCATTCGCGAAATAATTGTTTACGAACACAATAGTTTGTTTCTGAATTTATTGGATTCGCTGATCAACAAGGTGCAGCTATTTGGATTGCATTTTGCATCACTCGACATTCGTCAGGACAGCGGCATTCACGAAAAAGTTGTTGCGGCTTTGTGTGAAATGGATGGAAAAGGGAG
>JBEDAP010000057.1:0-5919 GCA_041177705.1 Bacteroidota bacterium | reverse complement strand
GATACCTGTACCATAAGGATTTTGAATACCTGTTGTTACAGGATCAAAATCAAAACGAGAGTAACTGGTTGATGTACCTACGATGTTCAAATAAACATCTTGCCCCAATTCATTCTTTGTTTTAGGATCAGCAAATACATTATAGTAAACGATCTCATTGATATTTTTCTGGAAAAGGATGTCTCCTGTCCATTTCCAACCCTTACCTAAATTTCTGTCGAAACCCAATGAAGCTTTCAATACTTTAGGCAATCTGAAATCTTTGGCAATTAAATCGATCTGACCGGATGGAGTTGCAACTGTTACACCTACATCAGAAGGCTTGTATTGATTGAATGGATCCGCTCTGAATGTAATGTTTGGATTGTTCAATGTTGGCAATCCACCTACGTTAACACCTGTATTGTTGTATACACCACCAGGCCATACCAAAGGAACGCGACCTGTGAATGCTCCGATACCACCACGGATTTTGAGATTGTCTTCAGCTTGGTATGTAAAGCCAATACGTGGAGACAAACTCAACTGCGGTTGAGGACGCTGACCAGAGCGAGCACCTTGCACATCCCATACTTTAGAAATGACAGGAAGTGCAACGGTATTGAAATAGGTGTCTTCGTTAGGTGTTGTTAAGAATTCGAAATTGTCGAAACGAACACCATAGTTCAATTCAAACTTATCGGATACTTGCCACTGATCGCCGGCAAAGAAACCTGCACGCAACGTGTTGAATTCTGTACCAGCAGCACTTCCGTCACCTGTGATGTTGTCACGAAGTGAGAATGAGCGACCGTATTGGGCTGGACGTCTGTCGTTCAACCAATCTGCTACCCAGTTGTATGTGTAGTTTCCGTAGTTATCGCGAACAAACAAGTTGTATGATTTACTGAATTCTACATCCACACCAAACTTGAATTGATGATCACCAGTTGTATACTTGAATTCATCAAAGATGGCCCAGTTATTTTGTTTCAACTGGTTACCTGTAGAGAAGTTTTCGGTTCCGAATACATAGCTTGTACCGTTAACCGAGTTCAAGGTAACGCGAGGGAAATCTTTGCCCAATGGGTCGCGATCATCAAATACATTGGTATAGGTTACCAATAATTTGTTGGAGATCTTGTTGGAGAAACGGCTGTTCAATTCCAAAGAACCGGAGTTGGTTTTACTTGGGATGATATACCCGTTGTTGAAGAAGTTGATTCGTGTACTTGTTGATGCACTGGTTAGAGAACGCTCTGAATTTGCATAGCGATAAGAAACATTCAATCTATGTTTCGGATTGATATTCCAAGTAATTTTTGCAGCTACTTTATCAGAGTTTAACAAGTCTGGAATATCTGTATAGCTTCCAGGATCGTATCCGAGGCTGTTCAATTTGTCTTGGATCAAACGAACAGAGTCAGCAAAAGCTGCTCCGGGAGGAGTTCTGAACGTAGACGCATCAAATGGCTGCGGTCTTTCATCACGCTGAAACTCCGCGCTCACGAAATAGAATAATTTATTTTTTACAATAGCACCACCCAAGGTTGCACCGAATGTGTTTGCTTGGAAGTCAGGGAGACGAATAGCAGAACCTTTCAATCCTGTAGGAGTCTTACCTGCCATGCTTTGATTCCTGTTAATATAATATGCAGAACCTTTGGTTTTGTTGGTACCACTCTTGGTAATTGCATTTACTGAACCACCGGTGAAGTTACCCAACGATACGTCGTAGGGAGAAACACCAACTTGGAAAGATTCAATCGCATCAATACTGATGGGAGAAGAACCGGTTTGTCCACCATTGGTTCCAGTCTCAGAAAGACCGAAAACATCGTTATTAACCGCACCGTCAAACATGATCTGATTGTAGCGATTGTTTTGACCGGCAATGGATATACCACCACCAAATGTTGTTTTAGCTTGTGGAGTCAAGCGGATGAAATCCGTCAAGTTTCTTCCTACAGTTGGAAGGTTTGTAAACCGTTCGCCAGATATGGAAGTTCCAACACCGCCGTTTACGAACTGAGTTCCACGCGCTGTTCCTGTTACTACAACTTCCTTAAGGTCTTGTGTATTGCTAACAAGAGCAAAATCAACACGGCCTGTTTCACCCAGATCCAAATAGATCTCAGATTTGGTCTGAGCTTTATAGCCAACGAAAGAAGCTTCAACGGTGTAAGGTCCACCAGGCTGAATGTTGGATACATTAAAGCGACCATTCGAAGATGTAGCGGCAGAAATAACCGTACCGGTAGGAAGATGGGTAATCTTCACGGTTGCACCCGAAAGAGCTTCTCCGGAGGTTGATTTCACTGTTCCGCCCATAGAACTGGTTGTTACCTGAGCAAGAGCAATGTTACACATTGCTGCAAAAGCAGTTAGTAAAGCAAACGACTTGATAAATCGCATATAGATTGAAATTTTAAGGTGCAAAACTATTAAGGTTTGTTGAAAGAAAGAACGATATGTGTTAACAAACAATTAAGAAAATAGAAAGTTCACTAAAGATGTGATTTTCAAGGGTTTGTCTTGAAGGAATCGATATATGCTGTCAACTCACTGATATTCATTGCTTTATCCACTTGAAATTCACCAATACGGTCTCTTCGTAGCGATGATAAATAGGCCCCACAACCCAAGGCTGCGCCAAAATCATGTGCTAGACTCCTGATGTATGTGCCTGTGGAGCAAACAACCCTGAAATAGACTTTGGGAAGCTCAATTTTAGTGATTTCAAAAGTAGAGATGGTGATTCTGCGTGGCTCTAGCTTTACTTCTTTCCCCTTTCTGGCTAGGATATAAGATGGTGTTCCCCCTTTTTTAATGGCGGAATGTGCTGGCGGCACTTGCATAATTTCTCCGGTGAACGGAATGGTTGCCTGGTAAATTTTTTCAGGAGTTATTGAATCCAATTCCGATTGAAAAACCGGTTCACTTTCTAAATCGTATGTAGGAGTTGTAAATCCTAAGGTGAAGCTTCCTGAATACTCTTTTTCAGCTGCCATGTATTCATTTATCTTCTTCGTGAATTTTCCTGTGCAGATGATAAGGAGTCCGGTTGCCAAGGGATCTAAAGTACCAGCATGTCCCACTTTGCTGACTTTTGTAAGGCCTCTAATTTTTTTTACAACATCAAACGAAGTCCATTCCAATGGCTTGTCCATGAGCAACACCATTCCATCTTGAAATGCTTGATTCCATGCAACTTGATTTTCGGGCATGGCGCGAAATTAAGCTTTAAGAAATAAGGATAGAGTTTGATTATTGCACCATGAATTTGGTGTACATGTTTGACCCCATATCGGTTAATCGAACCTGATAAATACCGGGCTTCAAACCATGGATATCCAATTCTTGTTCCATCTCTTGAACATGTCCTGATTTTACAACCTGGCCATTCGAAGAAATGATAACAAAATGTTTTCCATTGAGATCGTAGCCCGTGTTAACTAGAAGTTTGGGTTGACTACCCACAACAACCGGATTGGGATATACATTCAAGGAGCGAGTGCTGACTGTTAGTACTTCCGGTGCAGCGAATGAATTCCAAGCGGGAGCAAAAGCTTTAGTTTGCAAAAGCGATGCTCTCTTACCAGTTGTTTCAAATTGAGATCTCATTACTGATTGCTGACCTTTGGTAAACATACCCATGCTGGCGTCGTTGGTGAAGTCCATGAAATTCATGAACATCTCTCCATCCGGATTTCCGTTGCAAGATGTGAGTTTTGGAAATACAGGATCTCCCGAGTTTCCACCTTTTTGTTTGGGTGTATCAGAGATGCCATCATCACCACAAGATTGTGCACCCCAAAGATGTTGAAGACCTAACCAATGTCCCACTTCGTGCGTAAGCGTTCTTCCTTTATGTGTAGGTGCTTTCACATTTCCGGTAGTTCCAAATGCATCAAAGCGAACTACAATTCCATCTATGGAAAGATCGGAGCCTGGAAAGGTTGAATACCCAGCAAGTCCGGGAACTGTATTACAAACCCAAATATTGAGGTAGGATTTTGCATCCCAGGTTGTGCTTCCACCGTTGGCAATGGATTTAATTTTATCATCGTCGGTCCACATCAATCGGGATGTTTTTTTACGAACAATACCCGAAGTGCTTTTACCCATGGGATCTGTTTTAGCCAGTTCAAAACGAATGTTCACGTTTGCAGCGCGGTTGGCAAAAACAGCAGGAACTTTTTCAAAATCTTTGTTGGTTTTACTGAAATCAGCATTTAACGCATCCAACTGAGATTGAATTTGAATATCTGAAATATTTTCAGCGGCAGTATTGTAAACAACATGAATTACTACGGGGATAACAATTGTCTTGTTCTCTGAAATGCTATTGGATTGAGAGCTGATTTCAGGAAATAGAAAATTTGCAGCAGAAGAGCAGTTCTTCTGAGCAAAAGACGCTATGGAAACGAGCAATAAGTTTAAAAAAAGAAAGATCCTCATGACAACTTTTTGTTGGTGAGGTCTTTCGTAAGAGATTGAATTTCAGGGTATTTCGAAGGATTGGATGGATTTCGGATTTCTCCGAAGTCATAATAACGTAAAACTTGCCTGTTTATTTTATAAATACAAGTAAATCAATCAAGTTTTCTGCTGAAATTTGGGGCCATGTTACGAACTTGGTTGTCGATTTTTTTGATTGCAAGTGCTGTTTTAGCAGGATGTGGAACTGATAGCAGCTCTGAAACTTCTGAGGAGAGCAGTTCCAGTCCCTCTCTACCTGCCCCAGCCCCCATTGGACATGCCGTTTTAAATGCCTACCCACACGATACTGCAGCATTCACACAGGGTTTGGAAGTTTACAACGATTATTTCTTTGAAAGCACGGGCTTGCTGGGCAGATCCAGCCTCCGGAAAGTTGAAATCAAGACCGGAAAAGTGGTGAAGAAAATAGACCTCCCCAAGGATGTTTTTGCAGAAGGGTTGACGGTTCTTAACGACACTTTGTACCAACTCAGCTGGCAGAACAAATTGGTATTCATGTACGATGCCAAAACCTTGAAACCGCTCGGAAATTTGCCTTGGAGTGGCGAAGGATGGGGTATCACCAACGATGGAAAACAGCTCATTATCAGCGAAGGAAGTGATAAATTATATTTCGTTCAACCCAGCACATTAAAAATAAATAAAGTACTGAGCATCAATGATCAATACGGTTCAGTTAATAATTTAAATGAGCTAGAAATGGTCGATGGATTCATCTACGCCAATCGTTGGCAATATGATTATATTTTGAAAATTGATCCGTCAAGTGGACAAATTGTGGGCCTCCTCAACCTGTCTGATTTTTTAGCCAGGAATAGTCGCGCCGACCTCACCTATCTCAAACAAAAAGGCTCTGTTGCCATGGAGTCTGGGGCTGTTTTAAATGGTATAGCCTATTACCCCAAAACAAAGTCGGTTTTTATCACCGGTAAGCTATGGCCAGAAGTTTTTGAATTGAGTTTGAAGTAGTTGGGATTTGCTGCTTCTTTCAATGCTTTGTACCTTGTGGTTCCATTAAAGTTTTCTTCGATGATTGACGCATTTGAAAAAGTTTCCATAACGATTCAAGAGAGTAACAAGGCTGCCGCCAAATTGGTAGCTAAGGAAATTGCAGACTTGATTCAAAAAAAGGCTGCTGAAAACAAGAAATGTGTGCTGGGCATGGCAACCGGGTCCACACCCAAAACCCTCTATGCCGAGTTGGTAAGAATGCATAAAGAGGAGGGCTTGAGTTTTAAAAATGTGATCAGCTTCAACTTGGATGAGTATTTCCCGATGAAGCCGGATGCACCACAGAGTTACCATACTTTCATGAAAACTCAGTTGTTCAATCACGTCGACATTCTACCTGAAAATATTCATATCCCGGATGGCACTATTGATAAATCCAAAGCTTCTGAATATGCGGCGGCGTATGAAAAAGCCATTGATGATGCG
>JBEDAP010000056.1:0-3366 GCA_041177705.1 Bacteroidota bacterium | reverse complement strand
ACACATGGGTGTGGTTAGTTTTGATGATAACGATTTATTTCGTTTGAACAGTCCTTCTATTACAGTTGCATCTCAACCTATCCAAGAAATTGCTTTTGAAGCTATCGAATTGCTTTTGGAATTGGTAGAGTCGACCGATCTGATAACTGAAACCAAAGGCAGGGTTTTGAAACCCATCTTTATTGAGCGGGAATCAACACCTAAAAAATAGATTATGAAAAGGGGGATTTTTCTTTTTCTTTTTTTATTAAGTATCAATTGGCTGTTTGGTCAGGAAATCAATGTTGTTCATCGAGGAGCTGTGGGAGATGGCGTGAAAGACAATGGTAAATTATTTCAGCAAATCATAGATGAGTTGAGTTTGAAAGGAGGTGGAAGAATTATAGTACCAGCTGGCCAATTCTTGATTTCCCCCATTCAACTGAAGTCTAAAGTAGAATTGCATTTACAGAAAGGCGCAAGACTTTTAGGTTCTATCGATAGGGATGATTATGGCATACCTCCATTATCTCTCATTAAAGTTTTGGATGCAGATCATGTAAAAATTACAGGCAGTGGAGTGATTGATGGAAGGGGTAGGGAGTTAATGAAGGAGATCTTTAAAAAATTGGAAGCAGGGTTGTTGCAGGATAGCGATTGGAAAGTCAAACGACCAACTGAAAGCAATCGCGCTCATGTGGTATACATGAAGAATTCAGAGCATGTAGAAGTAAGAGGTGTTGAATTTCGAGATGCCAGCACCTGGGTTTTAAAAATCATTAATTCCGATCAATTGGTCTTTGATCAAATTCGCGTTGAAAGCACAGCGTATTGGAATAACGATGGTATTGATTTGGATAATTGTAAAAATGTTCGTGTTACCAATTCATATTTTAACACTGCTGATGATGCGATTTGTCTAAAATCTGAAAGTCGAGATGGATTTTGCGATAGCATTTGGATTGAAAATTGTACTCTTCGTTCGAGTGCGAGTGCATTCAAAATGGGCACTGCTTCCTATGGGGGGTTCAAAAACATTACAGTAAAAAATATCCGTGTTTTTGATACCTATCGGTCTGCTATTGCATTGGAAGCAGTAGATGGAGGCTTTATTGAGAACATTGATATTTCTGGAGTAAAGGCAGTTAATACCGGTAATGCCATTTTTATCAAACTGGGCAAACGAAACAAAGACGATGTATACTCTCGAGTAGAGAATATTCGTATTCGGGATGTTTATGTTGAAATACCTGCTGGCAAGCCGGATGCAGGATATGAAATGGAGGGTCCGGTATTGAAATATCCTCCAGGATTCGTTCAGCAAACTGGAAAGATTGTGAGTGTATCACCTTGGAATCATTCAACGAAAGAAACTTCTGTTCAGCTTTATCCTCATAATGTTTTTCCTGCATCTATTTCAGGATTACCCGGGCATTATATCAAGAACGTTATTTTAGAAAATATCGAAATGGTTTATCAGGGAGGTGGTGATCGGAGAAAAGCATTTATGCCGATCGATTCTTTGCATATCATAACGGAAGCAGCTGACTCTTACCCGGAGTTTAGCATGTTTGGTGAATTGCCTGTATGGGGGTTGTTCCTTCGTCATGCTGAAGGAGTCGCACTCCAAAATGTTCGATTGAAAATTCTTCATCCGGATTATAGGCCAGCTGTGGCCTTGGATGATGTAAGAAAGGTTGATGCAAGAGGATTGCTTATTGAGGGATCAAGCTCAAAACCTGATGTTCATGTCATTCGTTCATCAGGAGTTCTACGAAACTAACTTTCTACTTGATCTCTTCAAATTCAAGGTAGTCGTCATCCGCATTCTTTTTCTGTTTCTGTTGTGCAGTAGAAGTTGTTTGATGTGGAGATGAGAATGGCTGTTGGTATTGTTGTTGCTCACGCATGGCATCGAATTGTTTTTTCACCTGACGTGTAGTTCTGGCAACGGGAATCAGAAATCCGGATATGAAGCGGTATGCAAAATAAATAGTGAATCCCAACAGGATGAATTTCATGAGCCAAAGATAACCATTAATGCCAGAGAAGATTGTTAAATGGAGATGGGTGGTTTCAGTCCTTTTTAAATAAATCGCCTAGTTTATCAGCGGCTTTGCCCACCATATCGGCTACCCCTTTTTGAAGCTTTTCGCTTTCCATGATTCGGCCTACGATATCTGCCCAGAAATGGGTGGATGATCTTCTCCCTCCGAAAATGGAGTTGATCGTCATGCCCCAGTAATTTTCCTTCAAGTTGTCGAAATTGTCTTCCATGCGCAATTCCAAATCCTTTTTCTTTTCCTTCAATTCGCGGATGGATCTATTGAGTGTATGTATGGTTTTTATTCGTCTAGCCATGACCAATTATTCTTCGTCTTCTTCTTCCTCTTCTTCATTTGCCGTTGTTAGAATAAACAAACGAATCAAAGGGTTTAAAAACAGGGGTTTTCTAAATAGAATGCTGAGCAACAGCACCACTAAAAATACTCCGGCGCCTGCAAGGAAACCCATGACTGGATTTTCCATTTGATTGCCGATGTAAATTGAAAATGCTATCACTAGAAATACAAAAAACAGCAAAACCATCAAGCTGATTACCATGAGAAGTATCAGCATGCTGAGTGTTTTCGAAAGTGATCGTACCGAGGTCAATCGGAGTATCTGAATTCTTGTTTCGATGTATTCCGAAATCAGCTTTCGATTCTCTTTGTAGAAGTCTTGGAGATTATCCATAGATGCGTTTGCGTTGACTTGAATAAGGTTTAACGAAGGTAGGCTATCCCCCCTTTTTAAATCTGATTCAGATCATGCTCGATGGTAATAGGCATCACCCCTCAACTGAATTTTGCCAATTCCGCCCCCTGTAGTATATTTGCAGAGTAAATGAAAGGATGAAGGGAACGGAAGCGTTCCCTTCTTTATTTTTCAGACCATGGCAGCACAAGATAAAACATTGGTAGTCAGCGATTTAGTAAATGAGTTGCTGAAGGAAGAGTCCCAGTATTTTTTGGTGCGCGTTCATGTACGACCGATCAACCATATCAGTGTGTATGTGGATGGCGACCAAGGGATTACCATTGAAAAATGTGTTCAATTGAACCGAGCTTTGTACAAGCAGATTGTTGAGAGAGAGATATGTGCGGATGGAGAGTTTGCATTGGAAGTTTCTTCGCCTGGTGTAGATGAACCTTTGAAATTGGTGAGGCAGTATAGGAAAAATGTTGGTAGGGCCGTGAAGGTGGATTTGAAAGAAGGAAAATCAATTGAAGGCAAGTTGGTAAAAGCCGATGACGAGGCGATTGAAGTGGAAGAGACCAAAGGGAAGGGTAAGAAGATGGAGATTATTCATCACCGGTTCGCGTATGATGAGATAACAGCCACAAC
>JBEDAP010000055.1:0-2510 GCA_041177705.1 Bacteroidota bacterium | reverse complement strand
AACAAAACTTCATCTCGACTGGCATTGACTGCGCCATTTTTTGAAGCTACATAAACAGTTGGCGGAATAACCGACAAAGCTTCTTCATCCCAATATTGTCTACCCATGATCCGAAGCATTCTTTCGCAAGCATCTGAACTTACCAATTCACGGTTGACAATCTTTTCAAAAATCTCAGCCATTTCTTTGGGGGTGGACTGTCCCCAGCCATAGATCTTTCTTGCCTCTTCCCTGCCGGGTGTGCGACTGTTCACTTTGGTCTGCACAAAGCCCCATTCGTTCATGAGCGTATTGATAGTTGTTCCAGAACCTGCAAGAGCCTGAAGCCATAAACTACCCGTATTATCTGAAATGGTCATCATCAGCATCATTACTTTACTCAATTCAATAGCAGTCTGCGGCTTTAAATATGCTACAATATCTTCTCCTGGATCGTAGTTAAGCGTATCAACCCAATATATTTTTTGATGATAATCGAGTTCTTTTTTCTCAATCTTATTCATAATTCCCAATAGAATAGGAACTTTTACAATGCTAGCGGTTGGGAATACCGTGTCGGCATGAATGGATACGACTTTGCCTGTTTTTAAACTTTTGATATAAATACCGATATCCCCCTGAAATCCTTGTATCTCTTGCTGGATTTTCTTTTCTAGCTTACTATCCAATTTCTGAGCCCAAACAAACGATTTAGATAAAATAGTAACTAAGCTAAAGGCTAGATATAAATAAATGCGACACATCCTATAGATTTATGACTTTAAAAATAAAGTAAAACAATACATCTCGTTTCATTTTAAGTAAATCTATTGTGATTAATATCACTCAAGAACTTAAAACAACCCAATACCTTTGCGATCAAATTCAAACCCATGTCAACACACCATCAAATTGTAGTTATTGGAGGCGGAAATGCAGGTATTTCCGTTAGTGCACAATTGCTCAGAAAAAACAAACAGCTCGATATTGCAATCATCGAACCTTCAGAGAAACACTATTACCAGCCAGCCTGGTCACTTGTAGGAGCAGGAGTTTTTCAAAAAAAACATACAGTTCGAAGTGAAGAATCGGTTATCCCTAAAAAAGCCAAATGGATTAAAGCCGCTGCAACGCGTTTTATTCCGGAAGAAAACAAGGTTGAATTAAATACTGGTGAATTTATAACCTATGACTTTATGATTGTCGCTCCGGGGATACAATTGAACTGGAATGAGATCAAAGGTCTCAAAGAGAATCTCGGGAAAAACGGAGTATGCTCCAATTATGATTTTCAATACACAGAGTATACCTGGGAATGCATAAAAAATACAACATCAGGTAACGCTATTTTCACAAACCCACACACACCGGTTAAATGTGGTGGTGCGCCACAGAAAATAATGTATCTCGCAACGGATTATTTCAAAAAGAAGGGCATCGCCAATCAAATCAAAGTTGCCATGTGGTCGGGTGGTACCCGCGTATTCGGAGTACCCAAGTATGAAGAAGTCTTGAAAAAAATCATCGACGAGAGAAAAATTTCCATGAATTTCTATCAAAAGCTGGTTGAAATTGATGGAGAAAATAAAAAAGTAAAATTTGTAGGTATAGGCGAAAACAACAAAGATGTTGAAACCTGGGTCGACTATTCCATGATTCACGTAACTCCTCCTCAGTCTGCACCCGACTTTATCCGAAATAGTCCCTTGGCCAATAAAGCTGGATGGGTTGATGTAGATAAACACACGCTGCAGCATGTAAAATACGAGAATGTATTTTCATTGGGAGATGCGTCATCGCTTCCGACCAGCAGAACCGGTGCAGCCATTAGAAAACAAGCTCCTGTTTTGGTTCAAAATCTTTTAGCTGTAATCAAAGGCGAACAACCTAATGTCAAATACACAGGCTATACCAGCTGTCCCATTGTAACGGGTTACGGCAAGCTGATGCTCGCAGAATTTGATTACAACAATCAACCGATGGAAACATTCCCCTTCAACCAGGCTAAAGAAAGGTGGACCATGTATATCTTGAAACGATATATTCTCCCTTGGCTGTACTGGAATCAAATATTACCGGGTAGAATGTAAATGCTCAAGTTGTACTAAGATATGAGGCGCTAATCTATACTTAGACAAAATACTTCGGTCTGTTTGCTTAGCACCGCCAATTTCACCAATACATTGACTTGACCCACAACTGCAGGTAAATTTTCTATCCATATCCCATTCGGTTGAAGGATAAAAAAAAGTGATTTCATCTCCTGGATGAATATCACGCAATGCAATAAAGCGGTGATTTTCAGTATCAATAAATACAGATGGATCACAACTGTGATTGGTATATTGAAGGTAACTAGGTTCTAAACCTATGTGTTCGTGAATACCGGATTGAATCGTTAAGTAAGTAGGCTGATCGAATGCTTGAGCTTTATTAAAATGCGCTACAACTTCACCTTTCTTGAAATCTCTCTTACTGATAAGCGCCAACATATTCTTCTTCTTCAAACGAACTACATTGAACTGTTCGTG
>JBEDAP010000054.1:0-5606 GCA_041177705.1 Bacteroidota bacterium | reverse complement strand
GTTTTGGATGTTCTTGTGTATCCTCGGCCTCGTATTTCTATTGTAGTTACAGGAAATGAAATTATTGACAGTGGAGTTGAGTTATCTCACGGGCAAGTGTATGATTCTAATTCGTGGACACTGCGAGCATGTTTGGAGCAATACAAATGTTTGGATGTTAAGGTGCTTAAATCAGGTGATGACCCTCAGCAATTGATTGATGTATTGAGAAATGCGTTGACATATTCAGATTTAATTTTAGTCACTGGTGGCGTGAGTGTAGGTGATTATGATTTTACCGGTGATGCATTTGATGCACTCGGTATTGCAAAACTGTTTCATAAGGTTAAGCAAAAGCCTGGAAAACCATTGATGTTTGGCAAGAAGGGCGAAACTGTTGTTTTTGGGTTACCCGGTAACCCTGGATCTGTTTTAACCTGTTTTTATGAGTACGTATTGCCGTCATTAGGGATTCTAATGCAACAAGATTTTCGATTGAAAACAGCATCCGCATTTCTGACACAGGATTATGAAAAGACTATGGGATTGACCCATTTCCTGAAAGGGGTCTTAAGCAATCAAGAAGTAACTTTACTTAAGGGACAAGAATCCTATAAGCTCTCATCTTTTGCAACTGCCAATTGTTTGGTTGTACTGCCCGAGCAGGAAACTCAGTTTGCAAACGGAAGTCTCGTAGAGGTTCATCTGATTCCTTAATTTATGATTCATGGGTTTCGAGTATTTATTTTTGATATTGCTTTTTGTTGTTGCTTTTTTATATGCAGCAGTTGGCCATGGGGGTGCTAGTGGGTATTTGGCACTCATGGCATTGTTTGGCATGGCTCCGGAGTTTATGAAACCCACGGCGCTTCTTCTTAATTTGTTTGTATCATTAACCGCATTTATACTTTTTTATCGCGGTGGACATTTCAAATGGAAAATATTTTGGCCTTTTGCATTGGCTTCAATTCCTTTCTCTTTTCTGGGCGGCATGATTTCACTTGATACGATGGTTTATAAAAAAATATTGGGTGTGTTATTGCTGATACCGGTTGTCCGTCTGTTATTTCTTCCCAATACAAAAGATGATGAACTCAAAGCTCCTCATTTTTTGATCTCGCTTTTGATTGGATCTTTCATCGGATTCTTATCGGGTTTGATTGGTATTGGAGGTGGAATTATCCTTTCGCCTGTGTTATTGATGTTGGCTTGGACCAATCAAAAACAGACAGCAGCTATCAGTGCTGTATTTATTTTTGTAAATTCTTTGTCGGGGTTAGCGGGACAATTGACCAAGGGGATTCAATTTCAGCCGGAGATGCTTAGCTATGTAGGAGTGGCATTTGCAGGGGGCTCATTGGGCGCTTGGTTTGGAGCGATACGTTTTGACCCCAAAGTGCTCAAGCTTGTTTTGGCTGCAGTGCTGCTGATGGCTTCCATTAAACTACTCTTAACTTAGGTGTATGATTGAGCTTTTGTTTTTTGGGCAGTTAACCGATGTTACCGGAACTTCCACCATGGAATGGGATTCTGTTCAGGATACGGATGAATTGCTAAAGCAGCTACTCTACAAATATCCGCAGTTATCCAAAATGAAATTTGTGATTGCGGTTAATAATAAAATGACAACAGAAACCATGCCTTTAAATCCTGGATCCAAAATTGCTTTCATGCCTCCTTTCTCCGGCGGATAAAATGAATACATCTCTACCATATGATCGTTATCAACGTCAACTGATTCTGAAAGGCTTCGGTGTTGCTGCGCAAGATAAGCTGAGAGGAAGTAAAGTCTTGGTGATTGGCGCAGGTGGTTTGGGTTGTCCTATTCTAAATTATTTAACTGCAGCTGGAGTGGGCCATCTTGGTGTTGCCGATCACGATAAAGTCAGTTTGTCTAATCTTCATCGCCAAATTCTCTTTGATACGAATGATATAGGAAAATACAAAGTAGATGTAGTAAAAGGAAAACTGAATGCGCTTAATCCGGAAGTGGAAATTCAAACGTGGAGAGATCAGTGGACCAAACAACATTGTATAGACTATTTTCTAGAATTTGATGTCATTGTGGATGCGACGGATAATTTTAGTTCTCGTTACATGATCAATGATGCCTCTGTCTTATTGCAAAAGCCATTGGTATTTGGTGCAGTATCACAGTACGAGGGACAGGTTGCAGTTTTCAATGTGAAGCAAGATGATGGTAGTTTTTCTGTTTCGTATCGGGATATCTTTCCCGTCCCACCTCAAGATGCCGAAGTGTTGAATTGCTCAGAAGCTGGGGTATTGGGCGTATTACCGGGAGTGATTGGATCCATGCAGGCATCTGAAGTGATTAAACTCATTACGGGTATTGGAAATCCTTTGGTAAATAAACTCTGGAATTACAATGTGTTGAATCAGAGTGTATGTATCATGGATCTAGTTCCACGCAAAGATAATTCGGGAGGTATGCCTTTGAATTTGGATCAATTTTTAGACACGCCGTATGATGTTCAATGTGGTTTGAATGTGGATCACCAAAATGAGATTAATCCCGATACGTGGAAAGAAAGTTATATGGGAAATTTTCTTGTCGACATCCGCGAACCCTATGAGCAGCCCCGCTTAAATTCTTTGGCTGAATCCATGAACTTGAAATTGATCGAAATACCTTTGTCGGAATTGGAAAGCAGATTCGCAGAAGTGTGCGATAAAAATCTGGTATTGGTTTGTCAGGCTGGAAAACGAAGTTTACATGCAGTAGATTTATTAAGTAGAATGAACATTAATTCTGTTGCCTATAGTTTAAAAGGGGGAGTGAACGGATTGGTTGACTTAAAATGGTTATCGAATGAGTGAAACAAAAAAAATAAAAAACATTTTTACCGAAGGTCCTATAGATCCCTCTTTTATCAGCGATAGCATCGCCAAACATGCTTCTAAAACTTCTATTGGGGGACATAGTATTTTCTTGGGTCAGGTTCGTGCCGATGAAATCAATGGGAATAAAGTTGCTGCTATTGAATATACCAGTCATGTTGAAATGGCATTGGAGCAGATGTCGGTCATTCGAGAAGATATATTCGCCAAGTACCCACTTACATGTATGCATGTGCATCATAGTTTAGGTACTATCAAATCCGGAGAGATCTGTCTTTTTGTTTTTACATCTTCAGCTCATCGAAAAGCAGCTATAGATGCATGTACCGAATGTGTAGAGCGCATCAAGGCAGAACTGCCAGTTTGGGGTAAAGAGATTTTTGAAGGAGAAGGGTATCAATGGAAAGTCAATCAGTAAGAATCATAATTTAATAGAACAATCAAATGGTTAACATAACTCATAAATCTTCTACGCTACGAGAAGCAATTGCTATTGGGGTTCTTAAAGTGTCTAGACAAGAAACCATTGATGCCATTGTCAACAAAAAGGTTCCCAAAGGAGATGTGTTTGAGTTTAGTCGCGCTGCCGGACTTTTAGCTTGTAAAAAAACCTATGAGGTCATTCCGGATTGTCACCCGCTTCCTGTTGAGTTCACATCGATAACACACGAGATTGACGGACTCCAAATCAAGATACGAGTAGAAGTGCACACCGTTTATAAAACCGGGGTAGAAGTGGAAGCTATGCATGGCGCAGCGATTACTGCACTTACCATGTATGATATGTTAAAGCCGATTGATGATGGAATAGAAATAGCATCGATCCGATTGGAAAAAAAGAAAGGCGGAAAATCAGATATCAAATACGCTTATCCCGATACTGTTAAAGTTGCAGTTGTTACCTGCAGCGATAGCGTGAGCAAAGGAACGCATGCTGATAAGAGTGGTGATACAATTGAAGATAAATTGAAAAAGCACAAGCTTACTGTTTCTTCACGGATTGCCATTGCAGATGATGTTGACAGTATTCAAACAACTGCGCGTAAATTGATTGAGGAGGGATTTCAACTGATTCTGTTTACCGGAGGCACGGGGTTGTCGCCTCGAGATGTAACACCGGATGCCATACAACCTCTGCTGGAAAGAGAAGTGCCTGGAATTATGGAAGTGGCAAGAAATTATGGTCAGCAACGAACGCCTTACGCGATGTTGAGTAGAGGAATTGCTGGTTTTGTGGGAGAGGCATTGATTATTACTTTACCCGGGTCTCCCAGAGGCGCAGAAGAAAGCATGGATGCGCTCTTTCCGTATATTTTGCACATATTTCGAGTTAAAGAAGGAGTGAGACACGATTGAGATGAGTCTGCCGCTACCTATATATTTAGATTATAACTCCACCACTCCCTGTGATCCGCAAGTGGTGGAGACAATGCTTCCTTTTTTTTCTGGACAATTTGGGAATGCATCCAGTAAATCCCATGCATATGGTTTGTTGGCAGATGATGCAGTTGAACAGGCAAGAAATTTGGTTGCAGATCTTATTCATGCGCATGAGTCGGAAATTATTTTCACTTCTGGTGCAACCGAATCCATCAATCTAGCGATACGGGGCCTGGCTGCAACTGCTCAATCTCGTAAGCATATTATCACAATCGCCACAGAGCATAAAGCTGTTTTGGATGTATGCGATTTTTTGGAGCACCATGGATTTGAAATAACCGTATTGCCTGTGTTGCCAAACGGGCAAATCAATTTACACCATTTAGAGCAAGAGATTCGAAAAGACACGTTGTTGATTGCTGCTATGTATTCCAACAATGAAACAGGTGTTATTTTTCCTGTTAAAGAAATTGGAGAAATTGCCAGTGCCCATGGAATATATTTTGTTTGTGATGCCACGCAGGCTTATGGGAAACTACCGATAGATTTACGGGAGGTTTCCATCGACATGATGGCCTTTTCTGGGCATAAGATATATGGACCCAAAGGGGTTGGAGGATTGTATGTGCGAAAGAAAGATCCAAAAATAAAATTGCAACCAATACAAATCGGTGGCGGCCAGGAAAGAAACCTTCGCAGCGGTACTTTAAATGTTCCAGGTATTGTTGGATTGGGGAAGGCCAGTGAGTTGGCAAAAAAGAATCTCGTTGATGAGTCGGCGCGACTGAGTGGTTTAAAAGCAAAGTTGCTATCCGGTTTATCAGAAATACCTGGATTGGTCGTACATGGTGACTCATTAAATTGTCAGTCGCATGTAGTAAACCTTGGTTTTGGATTTGATGGGGGAGATCAACTGTTGAAAATGATCTCAAAACACTTGGCACTTTCATCAGGTTCTGCCTGTAGTTCAGCACGCATAGATCCATCCCATGTATTAAGAGCGATGAGTGTTTCTGAAGCACTGGCATTGGCTTCGATACGTTTTAGTTTGGGACGTATGACGACTGATTCTGAAATTGAAACAGTTATAGACGTGATCAAGAATACTTGTTCCAAAATTCTCAATAAATAAAAGCCATGCAGGTAAGTGAATTGTATATCTATCCAGTGAAATCACTTGCAGGCATTTCTCAGACACAGGTAAAAATTACCGATCGAGGATTTGAAATGGACAGAAGGTGGATGATGGTTGATGAAAATGGCCGATTTATTACACAGCGTGAATATCCTCGGTTGTGTTTATTGGGAACTGAATTGGTTGGAGATTCTATTGAAGTATATGATGTGCATCGGGATTCTCGAGTTCAATTCCCTATTTTTTTAAATGA
>JBEDAP010000053.1:0-11105 GCA_041177705.1 Bacteroidota bacterium | reverse complement strand
AATTGCTTAAACGCGTCATTGAAATAAACCAATTTTTTTCCGGATTCATCCCAAACCGCAATGAACTCATCGGCAAATGTTGCCCATGCTTGCAACAACGAATCGTTGAATTTGGCACTATCGGTGGACGGGTTCATGAGGTGGCCTAAGGTATGGCTTATGATTTTGATCAGTTCCTGATCTATCCTCAATTTAGATAAAAAATATCCTTCGTCACTTATTACTTATAACCCCAAACGCAGAAAAATAAAAAAAACTACTTGTATGCATAACAAGATTGGTGCGAAAGCATTTTTTGCCGAAACGCGCATTTTTTCAAAAAAGTAGGTTAGACTCAACGAAATTAGAAACCAACTCAAATAGTTATAAATGGGGATGATTCCTCCGTCCCAAGTCCAAAAATCAAGTTTTACTGCTACCGGCTCCATGATAAAATCAAATACCGTTGCTACGAATGCCGTTAGGATTGAAATCAGGATTTTTTGGTTTATAGAGGAAATTAAATACTGTTTCACCATGCAATAAGATGCATAAACTATGCAGAACCAATTTACTCCAATAACCAACGGCACGCCAAATAGCTTCTCCCCAAATAAATTCCCATATTGGTATCGACCGAACAACAACCCGGTATTAACACCTATGATTTCAGTTAACACACCGGATAAAAATCCAACTAAAAAAATAATAAGAAAATCTGCTTTAATCCTTCCTTCATTCCACATCAGCAAAATGAACATGAGAATCAAATTGACAGGAGTAAGTCGCACGAACGAATCCCGATCAAAAAAGACCATTCCAATAGCACCTGCAACATGAATCAGAGCAGCCAAAAAGATAGAGAGATACAGAGGAATTCTGAACCTGGGAACTAACCGCGAATAAAAATGTAAAATGACAGACACCTTAATTTAACCCTTAAAAAAGATAAAAGTTTAATTCAAGTTAGATTTAGTAGCATGAATCATACTACTTACAATAGCCGCACTTTTCAAACAAAGTGGGATTCCACCTCCTGGATGAACACTGCCTCCAGTAAAATACAAACCCTTGATAGCCGAACTAAAGTTCGCATGACGTAAAAAAGCTGCCCACTTGGAATTGGAACTGGTTCCATATAACGAACCTAGATAGGAATCCGTTCGTTGCTGAATACCTAAGGGTGTTAAGACTTCCTCGACTTCAATATGTGAAGCCAGATCTACACCCATCATTCTGCTCAACTTTTGAATAACCCGATCCCGCACAAATTGAATTTCACGAGGCCAATCCGCTTCATCAATCGCAGGGGCATTGACCATGGTAAACCAATTCTCTTTACCCGATGGTGCTTGACCAGCTTCCATCTTGGAAGTAATATTGACGTAGACAGTCGGATCTTTGTAAAACTTCTTGATTCGGAAAAGATGATCAAATTCTTCCTGATAAGCACTACTAAAAAATATATTGTGCAAATGCAAATTCGAAAAAGCTCGATTCATGCCCCAATAAAAAATAATAGCACTACTACTTCGCTCGTTTCTTAAGATACGTTTGGCAGATTTCTCATCATCCAGCATTCGCTTGTACGTAAAATAGGCATCTACATTGCTGACTATATAGTCGGCAGAAATGGACTCCCCATTCACCTGAATTCCTTTCACCCGATTGTTTTCAACTTCTATTCGCTCAACGGGTGCGTTCAATACAATTTTGACTCCCTTGAGTTTGGCCAAAGATTCAAGTGCATTCACAATACTGATCATTCCTCCCTTCGGATAAAATGTACCCTGATTTTGTTCCAAATGCGGAATTAAGCTTAGCATCCCCGGTGCTTGATACGGATTGCTGCCGTTGTACGTAGCAAATCGATTGAAAATCTGAACAGCTTCAGGCGTTGAAAAACGGGATTGATTGAATTCATGCAGGGTATTGAATAAATACGGAAACCGAATTGTTTTTAGCGCAGCAAGAACTCTCGGATGCATCCATGTAGAAGCTTGATGCAGTGAATAATTTAAAAAAATACTTCCCACTTTATCATAGACCTGCTCTGCTTGTTGCAAATAATCTAAAACATGGTGAGCAGGTTCCCCCAACTGCAATTCAGCCTCCTGTGCAAACTGGTTTCGATCGGTATAGGCTTTCAATGTTTTACCGTTCTCAAAAAAATAATTGCAGGCAACGGGAACGGATTCATAAGAAAAATAATCCCGAATATCTACTCCCGCCAATTCAAAGAGTTCTTCTATATTTTGTGGCTGTGTAAATAAAGAGGGCCCTGCATCAAATAAAAATCCATTTCGTTCAAATGAATAAAGCTTACCTCCTACAACCTCGTTTTTTTCATACAACTCCACCTCAAACCCTTTGCATGCCAATCGAATGGCCGTAGCCAATCCACCAATACCTCCCCCTACTACAACTGCTTTAGCCCTTGCCATGAAACGAATATTTCTTTTCACTGAAATGCGTTTCCAACAGAGGCAATGCAATCTTAAACCATTCGGTATACAAGAGTGGGCGCTCTGCTACACTCGCCTTCAATTCATCCATTGCGAGGTATCGATAATCCCCAACCTCATCTTCGTTGGGCTCTATTTTTCCATCAAAGACACCAATTAATACATGATCGTATTCATGTTCTGTTAGATCATTATCCAATTGAGCCTTGTATATAAAATCAAATGCAGGTTCCAAATCCGTTACAAAACCTAATTCTTCTTGCATCCTGCGTTGAGCAGCCTGTACAGGTGTTTCATCAAGATAAGGATGGCTGCAACAGGCGTTAGTCCACAGTCCACCACTATGGTATTTTTTTATGGCTCTACGCTGCAAAAGCATTTCTCCTTTACTATTGAATATAAAAACACTGAATGCCCTGTGCAAAAGGGCCTTTTGATGGACCTCCATTTTTTCCATAACCCCCAAGGGTTGATTTTTCTCGTCAACCAAGACCAACATCTGCTCCTGCACAGTATTCATAGTTAGGGAATTGAAATATTCAAAATTTGGGTAAACGATTTAGCCAAAGGTTTAACAGCAGGATCAGCATATCCTATAAGGCGACCTTCCTCATCCAATACATACTTGGAAAAATTCCATGCAGGCGCTTCGGCATTCCATCCATTTTGAGTCGGATCACTAAGCCATTGAAATACGGGGTGCTGCTGTGCTCCTTTCACAACAACTACTTTTGAAGCCAACGGAAAACTAACTCCATAATTTTTTTTACAAAAATTACTGATCTGTTCATTGGATCCCTTCTCTTGATTTTTAAAATCATTGGCCGGAAATCCAAGAATAACAACTTCAGATTTCTTTAGATCGTACAATTGTTGCAATTCTTCGTATTGAGCAGTATATCCACAATCGCTAGCTGTATTGACAATAATTATTTTCTTGCCTTTGTATTGAGAGAGACTGACTGTATCTCCATCAATGGACTCATAACTCAAATCGTAAATAGAACGATTGGGGCTGATTTCTCCTTCGGGCACAAGCACTCGATTGTTGACTCCCAATAATTTTGTAATTCCAGTTAGAACAGGATAAACAGATTTTAGTATTCCTTGTCTCGTTGTCATTTGTGTATTATTTTTTGAACTCACACAGGCCCAAACCATGCCTACCAAAATGAGTAAACTAAAAAGCAGTATGCGTTTTCCGATGCGACTCATATTATGTGAGTTTCAGAATTTTCTTCAATAATCCAACTTTACCCTTGAATGGTGCATACCACAACGGTACATCAAACCAAGATTTAGAAACCATAACAGCCTTAGGTCGAGTAAATGTCTCAAATCCGAATTGCCCATGATACTGACCGGTTCCGCTGGGGCCCACGCCACCAAAAGGCAAATGTGGATTTCCCAAATGAATGAGTCCATTGTTTACACAAGAACCCCCAAAACGAAGTCGCTGTATATAATAATCCTGCACCTGTTTGTCATCCGCATATATATAAAGTGAAAGCGGGAAGGGATTCTTTTCAATCCAACCAACTACTTCTTCCTTCGCTTTATATGTTATAACAGGTAAAATCGGACCAAAAATTTCTTCCTGCATCACAGGATCATTCACTCCCACATTCTCCATTACAGTTGGAGCTATGTATTTATCCTGTTCGTCGTATTCTCCACCTATTCGTATTTTACCTGTACTCAAATAGGAGATTAGTTTCTTCAACCGCTTTTGATTAATGATCCTTCCAAAATCTTCACTTTTCTGAGGATCATCCCCCATCATTTTTGTGAAGTTGAATTTCAATAAATCGATGAATCGTTCTTTGATATCTTCATGCACCAATACATAATCAGGAGCCACACAGGTTTGTCCAGCATTGATCAACTTACTCCATGCAATTTTGCGTGCAGCATAATCCAAGGAAGCGGAAGTATCAACGATACACGGACTCTTTCCACCCAATTCCAGTGTAACCGGAATTAACTTTTTGGAAGCCAACTCCATGATCTTTTGACCAACTGCTGTACTACCGGTAAAAAAGACATGGTCAAACCTGACCTGTTCAAAAAGGGATGGAATAATTTCTGCACCTACGCCTTGTAGAACAGCTATATAATTTGAATCAAATGCCGATTGAATAATTTTTTCAATAACGGCAGCCGTATGAGATGCCTCTTCGGAAGGCTTTAAAAAAGCAGTATTTCCTCCTGCGATGGCTGCAACAAGGGGACTCAACGATAGAAAATAAGGATAATTCCAGGGTGCAATAATGAGTACGGTGCCTAAGGGATCTCTGTAAATTTTACTGGAAGATGGAAGGAACATCATCGGTGTGGGTACACGCTTAGGTTTTGCCCAAGCATGTACATTCCGAATTGCAAAATCTATTTCTTTGTATACTTGACCGATTTCAGATCCATAGGCCTCGAATTCCGGTTTACGCAAATCTGCATAAAGTGCATCAACAATCAGTTGCTCGTGCTCGCGAATGACATTGCGCAATTTTTTCAATTGTGTCACTCGAAATGCAACGGACTGCGTATTCCCCTGATTGAAAAACTTCAGCTGCTCGTTAAAAATGGTAGAAAAATCAGTCATTGGCATTTAAACAATGCACTAGAAAGATAGTTCAAAATTTAACGACCATGCCTACATTGATCAGATAATCTGCAAAAGCTGCATCCCCCTTGAAATAAGTACCTGTTTTCTGTGTTCGGATCTTGTCTGGAACACTTTGAGTTCGATTGCGTTGAAGGGCAACAGGCACATTCACGAAAAACAATGCCTTCTTTGAATCGTAACTCACGCCGGGTTCTGCAGATACAACATAACCAGGTCTCCTGAACCCATTGCTGCCGCCTATCAAATCTTCAGAAGGGATGCCTTCCTTGCGAAAACCCAAGGCCCATGTCCATTGCTTGGCCATGTAATTGAAGCCTGCCCTGTACATATACTGATCAGGAACACTCATCACATTGCTTCCATAACTGAGACTGGCTGCAGTTGGAACTCCACCTCTTGCAGTTGACGTACCATTCTGCTCTCTAGGATTTGACAGATAAAACAAATTGGCATAGAGTGATAGTGCATGCGAAAAAGAATAATATCCATTCAACTCCAACGTGAATCCAGTTCCACCATCGCCCAATTGAATGGATTGATCAACGGGTCCCAATACTCGGGTTGTATCGTTGCGTACAAAATAATCGGTATAGCGATAGTCACCGGTAGGAAGCTTGATACCAAGACCGGCTTGAACATTCCATTTTTTCTGCTTCACTGGATCAACCAACCAGTAATAGAAGGCGCCACGTACGTCTCCGATACCAAATGATCGAGTGGTATTTCTTGCTTTGGGTCCTACAGCATTCCCTCCATGTTCATATAAAGAGGAACGCGTATTTCCAACCATTGGTATATTGAACCCTACGGACATTCTGCGATTCATGACTTTTTGAAAAAAGAAATCCATGCCAAAAGTGTGATTGATTACTTCAGTTCCATTTTCTACACGCTCTTTCTGTTCAACCATGCCTACATAATGTTTATAGGATTTAAAATAACGTGAGTTAATCGTAAGACTCCATCCAACACTATCAGCCACAGCTTCACTGTTTCCACATGAATAGGGACCCAACCCTCGAATGGCAACACACCCTTGAGCTTGAATACTATTGAAGTTAAAAAAGGCTGCTACAAGAAGCAGCACAATATACTTTCCCATAAAATTTTAGTTTTGAATTCAGATTGCCTTGAAGTTGCTACTTCAACAATCTATTTACGATAAATTCCCCTACTCGTTTCCCAGCTGCGTTACCGGAGTCTAAATCGAATCGATAATGAATACCGCCGTAAAGCCTGGAAATACTGGCTTCTTGGGCGGCTTGTCGAAATGATTTGATTTCACGATTGGCAATACCAAATTCCAACAGCGACGTATCGGTAAACGAAAGTGTGTCGCTGAAAAAATGCGTCATCACCTCCGCAGCGGCTGCGGAAATCGTTGAATGTCCACTGGTATAAGATGGGAAAGGTGGAGTTTGAATATACGGATGCCAATCTCCCGAAAGCTTTTCATTGATCACCGTTTCAGGCCTTACATAGTTACTTCGGTACTTTTCATCCCAACAACTAATGAATGCATCAAACAACGCAATGGAAGTAAGCGCATAACTGGCTACAGTTGTTGAAAAATCCGAGTTTGCTTTGTATGCAGCTATACCAACAATATTCATCCAATGGCCGGCCGGTGAAAATTTTTTGGTTGCAAACATCACATGTCCAGATACATTCATCTTGAATGGATTGTCGTCCCAAAAATCAGCAATATGCTTTTGCTCTTCTGTTAACCGTTCTACCGTTTCTTTTACTTCCAGAAGAGATCGATGATAAACCGAACCCGGTGTTAGATCAAATACGGGAGGCCTTCCGGGTTTGCATTGAGAGGAAGAATCCAATACAAAGGGACGAATCTCCTTCCAATGCGGCTCCAATCCAGTTGCATACATGGGAGGAGTTGGTATCCATCTTCCGGCTGAATCATTCACGGAATACCGAGAAGCTCCTCGGGTAGCAGCATAATGATCGCCTTTGCTCCACTTCAAAATGGCAGAGGCGATAGAGTCTGAAAATGCGACCGAAGACCGAACAATGGTTCGAGGAACATCGAGACTATCTGCCATCCTGAGCAATTGCTTGTGAACACCCATCAAACTTCCCTCAGGAAATGTAACTGCATTGCCCACTTTAACCATGGCCAACAAAGCTGAGAGTGCATAATCAATTTTATCAGTTCCCGGCTTTGGCATTACGGGCATGTGACTGATTCTTCCAGAAAGACTCGGGAAACTTGAGCTGCCGGCAGCAATGCATTCATAAGCAGCAATATTGGCATAGGCATAATTGCGTGCAGCAATCATGGGTGGAAAATTATTTTCTAAAACCACGTTGTTGAGCTGCTTCACCGTCTTGGAATACAAAAACGAATCGTCAAACGGAGATTGGTATTGGTCTACCTTCTCATTGCAAGAAAAGATTGCTGCAAAAAAGCAGAAGAATAAAATGTAACGCATGTTATTAAGTTGAAATAATTACAAACCAACAGCAATAGACTATTGGAAATTCACTTCTAAATCAACTCAAACATTGCGGGTGGTCGCTCTGTATTTTTTTGTACACCTTCTAAAACAGAAGTTGAATAGCGATGGTAAATAGAAGAGATATTGGCAAACACAACATGTTCATCATGCTGCAATAAAATGGATTCGTATTCAGCTACCAGTTTGGTGATTTTTTGAAGTGGCGAAGGTGATTCGCCTTGTTTATTTTCTTGCTTCACATCATGTACTAAACTGAAGAATGTTTCACGGGCATTGTAAATACGCATTTTATCTGCATTGGGAATACAAAGAAGCGACATGCTATCGTTTACCAATTTCCGCTTTACATAATTGTAATGAACACCTTCTACAATGATTTCTCCATCGTATCTTTCGTAGTCGGTCCAATTTGGCTGATACGGCAAATGGATAGGAACCCGAATTTCAATCAGACTGGATTCGTCGTATTCGGCAACATCAATCTTTGCAACAAAGTTTTTACTGGCTCGGTTCGCAAGTTGTTGGAAGAATAGCTGATACCCACCCATATTGAACAGGTGAATAGCCAACAATCCTATAGCCAAAGCTTTGCGCATAGACACAAAAATAGGAATTTCCTAAACTCAAGCCTTACACAGCTGCAATCATGCTGATTTCTACATTAACTCCCTTCGGCAAGCCCTTCACAGCAACCGTTTCACGGGCAGGATAATCGCCTGTCAGGTGATTGGCATAAATGGTATTAACAGCAGTGAAAAGTGACATATCGGATAAGAAAATGGTCGTTTTTACTACGGATCCAAAATCAGTGCCTGCTTCATTCAATATGGCTTTTAAATTCTGCATCACTTGCTCGGTTTCTCCCTCAATATCCGTTGCTTCAACATTACCGGTTGCTGGATTGATTGCAATTTGTCCGGAGATGAATAAAAATCCATTGGCTTTGATGGATTGATTGTAGGGACCGATCGGCGCCGGTGCTTTTGCCGTATTGACTACCTGCTTTGCCATGTTATAATTTTAAGAACCCGAAGATAAATGGTTTCAGGGAACTTAACTTTGCAACAATTCACTCGCTTTGAAATCACCTGCACACATCCTCCTCATCAACACCGCACTGGAAGAAGCATCCGTTGCCTGGTGCATGGATGGTCGTGTTGTTTCAGAAAAAATAAATACAGTCACACAGGAACATGCCGGGTTTGTTCAACCTGCAATCGAATCTTTAACCAAAGAGCTCAATGTATCACTTCACGAACTGGAAGCAATTGCTGTGATGAATGGCCCGGGTTCTTACACAGGCTTACGTGTTGGTCTTGCATCAGCCAAGGGAATCTGCTACGCACTCAACAAACCCTTGATCACCATCAATACACTGCATTGGATCGCTTACGGAAACCAATCGGACCAAGTACCCTATATTGTTCCCATGATTGATGCAAGAAGAATGGAAGTTTTTACTGCACAATACTCGATGAATATGCAGTGTATTTCAAAACCGGAAGCAAAAATCTTGGATGAAAAAAGTTTTTCAGAACTGCTGGAATCTAATCAAGTATTATTTGTTGGCAACGGTTCGCAAAAATGGTCTACAATCTGCAAGCACCCCCATGCACTGTTTCAGGAAGCTAGACACAGCGCGCAGCATTTTGCAGAATTGGCATATCAGTTACATATAAAAAATAAATATGCCGATCTAGCATACGCAGAACCCGAATATACCAAGGCTTTCTACTCAACGGCAAAAAAATAATCCAATACATTTTAACATATGCATATATTATGCATATGAAAAGTTTAGAGTTGAAATTTCAATAAAATGTATATTCGTGTTACCTATAACCTATTAACTGCACCACCATGTCCACTTTCAAAGAAGAGATTCCAATGGGCTCCGGCGTTTCAGCTGCCAAGCCCGACCAACTCCAGACCCACGCGCCAACTATGGATTCACTCAGTATTAAAAAAGCTTCTTTAGTATTTCGCGCCATCAACCACAAGCTTCGTCAGGATATGATCAAGCTGATCGATAAAAAAGGTCATGCTACCGTAACTGAAATATTTGTGGAAATGAGATTGGAACAATCTGTCGCAAGTCAACACCTGGCCATTCTAAGAAGAGCTGGAATTGTAATCACCGAGCGCGATGGAAAATTCATGTATTACAAGCTTAACCTGAATCGTTTGAAACTCATCAATCAAATCATTCAGGATCTGTTGAAATAAGTTCAGAGATTTAATTTTTCTAAAACGTCTTCCGCATATTCAGGCTTGAATGGGTGTTTCCACCTGCGATGACTCCAAAGATAATTGTCAGGACGTTCTCGTACTTTTTTCTCAACGTACTGAATATACCGAAGTGTTAACTCCCCATGCTTTAACTCCAACGGATTGTCAGTAAATTTTTCAGCCTCGAATGTATATACACCTCTTTTGGTTTTATAGAAATGCGCAAACACAACGACTGTATCTCTAGAACGTGCTGCAGTCTCCGGACCTTTTACAAATGGAGCAGGTTTCCCAAAAAAATTGGCCCACCAAGCTTTAGCTGGATTCCCAGGATTTTGATCGGCCACCAATGCTATTACATATTGCTTTCCTTGATGCGGAATGAAATTGTTTTTAAAATCATTGGCAGGAATCAAGATGGTACCATACCGCGTTCGTATTTTCCGAAAGAGTGACTCAAAAAATGGATTGATAATGGGTTGATACACGCCGAGAAAAGGCAATCTCATTTCTCTGGATACACCCAGATTGATGATCTCCCAATTGAAATTATGCATCGCATGTATCTGAATGTTTTTTTCGGTGCCTTCGAAAATACGCATAACCTCCGGCTTGAAAACAAACATGCGGTTCATCAAAGCATCACCCGATGAGATCAACTTAACAGACTCTACCAGTGTGTCTGTAAAATTCAAGTAGAACTGTTTGGCAATTCGCTTCCGTTCTTCTTCCGATTTTTCTGGAAATGCAGTTCGAAGATTGCTCAACACAATTTCTTTTCGATACCCCGCAACCGAGTAAACCAAAAAAGAAAGAAAATCACTCAATCCATACAAGACCCAAAGCGGCAATAATGAAATGCCGTACAATATACCATACCGAATTCGATCACCCAATTTCATGAAGGTCGATCAAAGATTACGGTGACTGCCATCGCAGAATGGAGGGTTCTTGGTTTGCTTGCATTGACAAAGCCAAACTTCTTTCTCTTCTTCAAATGTAACTTTCAAACTGGCATATGGATTGCCTTCAATTTTCTTGTGCTTGCCATCGCAAAATGGCTGCTTCTCGCTCAATCCACATGTACACCAAGCATAGGTCTTGCCCGCTTCTGTCTTTACACAACAAGGCTCAAGTTTAGCTGCCTTGGGAAAACCTTCATTGGGAATCATTTCTTCCATATCTATTTATTTTATGAGTTAACATCAATTTGATCAACTATGTTCTGAAACAAAATATCTAAGCCAGTTCCTTCTGTTGTAGAAACAGGGAAAACCGGTTTACCATGGGCAAATTGCTTCAAGCTTGCCGCAAATGAATCTGCGCCAGGCC
>JBEDAP010000052.1:0-3210 GCA_041177705.1 Bacteroidota bacterium | reverse complement strand
ATCAGATCCGGAAGCGAGGAGCCACCAAATCCTCGATTGATGATTCGCTTATCCGGAAACCAATCGCTTACATTTTTCCATTTGGTAAATGACGAACTGCCGATGAATAAAATTCCTCCAGCCTCAGGTTTTTCAATTCGATCCTGCGCTTCAAACGCTTGAACGTCTTTTAAAAAAGGTTGAGCCTTACTCTGAAATAAAGAAAGGAATAAAAATAATATCAAAAAATGACCGTGACGTTTGAGTATCATTTGACTAAGTCTTTTTCAAGCTGTTCCAATGAAATGCCTTTTGTCTCCGGCACTTTGGTAAGCACCCAAATCAATTGCCAGGTCATCATCAATGCAAAAAATGCAAATATGGGCCAGGGATTTTCTTTAAAGATTCCATTTTGATCATCAATGAATACAGGAGCAATCAAAGTAATCAAGGCAGCAAAAACCCAGTGAACACTGGCTCCCAATGCCTGCCCTCTTGCTCGAATAGCTGTCGGAAAAATTTCAGAAATAAATACCCAAATTACTGCTCCTTGTCCCACTGCATGCGAAGCAATGAACAAGAGTAAAAACGCAAGTAGAAATTCAGGTGAAGCGGAAGAATAAAACGCATAAGCAACCATCGAGAGACTTACGATATAGCCGAATGAGCCCCAAACCAACAATGTTTTTCTTCCAACTCGATCAATCAAATACAAACCTACAAAAGTGAAAACCAGATTGGTACCTCCAATGGCAACTGAATTCAACAGCGACTCCTGTTCGGCCAATCCTGCTGCAGCAAGAATGCGTGGTGCATAATAGAGAATGAAATTAATCCCCGAAACTTGATTGAAAAATGCAATCATAAATGCCAACAGTATAATTCTATTATTTCGTTTTTGGTAAAACTTACCCTGAGTAACTTCCTGAAGATTCTCGCTTGATTTCAGTTCCTGAATCAACTCTTCAGCCCCTTGCATTCCCAATTTATTCATGACGCTGCGAGCCTGATCAACATCACCTTTGTTGCGAATAAGCCAACGCGGACTCTCTGGAATTCCAAAAACCATAATGGCATAAATCAGAGAAGGAATGATCATTACTCCCAGCATGTATCTCCAATCGCTTTCACCACCTACCCCTTCGAGCAAATAATTGGAAAGATAGGCCACCAAGATTCCAAATACAATGTTGAATTGATACATTGCTCCCAATCTTCCGCGTGAAGCCGGCGTTGAAATTTCTGAGATATACGTAGGGGCTGCAACCGATGAAATACCAATGCCTATTCCACCAATCAAACGGAAAAACGAAAAGGTATAAGGATCTTGTGCCAAGGCGGATCCAATGGCGGAGACTGAGAATAAAACACCTACCAGCAACAGAATTTTCTTGCGACCATATTTTTCTGTTGGAGCCCCACCAAAAATGGATCCCAACACAGTGCCCCAGAGGGCCATCGACATAATAAAAAATCCATGAAACCAAACCGAAGTTTGCCATAGTTCCTGTATGGCTTTATCTGCTCCGGATATAACGACCATGTCAAATCCAAAAATGAATCCGGCTAATGCAGCAATGAGTGAAATACCAAATAGACTATTTGATGGTTGATGTGACATCAGGGTTAATTTTATACCGTTTAAGATAATTATTATTTCAATAAATTGTGTAGATGAAAGCAGATATCATTATCGCTGGCGGAGGCTTGGGGGGCGTGGCTTCCGCATTGGCTGCACTGAGAAATAATTTGAAAGTGATCATGACCGAAGAAACGGATTGGATAGGTGGGCAATTGACGTCTCAAGGAGTGCCGCCAGATGAACACAAGTGGATTGAAACACATGGGGCGCCGGTTACCTATAGAAAATTTCGCGAAGCAGTTCGCAATCACTATAAACAACATTATCCGTTAACCGAAAATGCAAAAACCAGGCCCAATCTAAACCCTGGAGATGGCGCTGTATCTCGACTTTGCCACGAGCCTCGTATTGCCTGGAATGTATTGATCGATATGTTGAGTCCCTATTTAAGCAACGGACAACTCATCCTTTTAACAAAACATAAAATCACAAAAGCAACTCATCAAAACAATCAGATAACTTCTCTATTGGCTGAGTGCACGGAAACCAATAAATCAACTCTTCTGGAAGGAGATTATTTCGTAGATGCTACAGAAACGGGTGAATTGCTTCCCTTGACCAATACAGCCTATGTAACAGGAACTGAGTCAAAAACTGAAACTGGCGAATTGCATGCACCAGAAAAAGGAGATCCCAAAAACAATCAATCTTTTACGGTCTGTTTTGCAGTCGACTATGTGCCAGGGGAAGATCATACCATTGAAAAACCAGAGTCCTATGAATTTTGGAGTACTCACATACCTAAATTATCACCGGCATGGCCAGGAAAACTCTTGAGCCTCACGTATACCTATCCATCTACATTAGAACCCAAAACATTGGGATTTCATCCAGAGGGAAACCCAACAGGAGATGTTTTAAATCTTTGGAATTATAGAAAAATTATCAATCGGAGCAACTTCACACCTGGAGTATACAAGGGAGATATTACTGTTATCAATTGGCCTCAAAATGATTACATGCTGGGAAATATTATCGATGTTTCCGAAAAAGAATTTAAGAAACATGTACATCAAGCCAAGCAACTCAGTCTCTCGCTTTTGTATTGGCTGCAAACAGAAGTACCCAGGCCCGATGGCGGAAAAGGATGGCCCGGCATTCGATTGAGAAAAGATGTGATGGGAACAGAAGATGGATTGGCTAAATACCCCTACATCAGAGAATCCAGAAGAATCAAGGCGCTATTCACCATAAAAGAAGAGCATGTTGGACAAGTTCAATCTTCCAACAATCCTGCACCCAAATGCAATGGTGGAGCAGTTGCTTTTCACGACAGTGTTGGAGTTGGATATTATCCGATCGATCTACACCCAACTTGCAATGGATACAATTATATAGACTTTCCATCGGTGCCTTTTCAAATTCCATTAGGTGCTTTAATCCCCATCGAAACCATCAATTTATTACCCGCAAATAAAAATATTGGTACAACACATATCACCAATGGTTGCTATCGCTTGCATCCTGTTGAATGGAGCATTGGAGAAGCAGTTGGATGCTTGGTTGCTTATGCCAAAAAGATACAAAAAACTCCAAAAGAGATTCGCACCAATGAAGTCGACCTGAAAGCGTTTCAAGATTTTATACAA
>JBEDAP010000051.1:0-2645 GCA_041177705.1 Bacteroidota bacterium | reverse complement strand
TCACACCGTATTTGCCAATAATCCTTCCTTCGTTCTGAATCAACTTACGTGTGCCCTGAACATAAGCATCGCCAGCATCTTTCCCGTAATGATAATCTGTAAACAAGGTTTCTGAATAGTTGGTGAATCCTTCGTGTACCCACATATCTGCTACTTCAGCTGTGGTAATGTTGTTTCCGAACCATTCATGTCCACTTTCATGAACAATGATAAAATCCCATTTCAATCCCCATCCGGATCCGGATAAATCCCTTCCACGGTATCCATTCTGGAAATTATTGCCATAGGCAACTGCACTCTGGTGTTCCATGCCCAAATGAGGCGACTCTACCAATTTGAATCCATCTTCGTAAAACGGATAGGGACCAAACCAATGCTCAAATGCTTTTAACATGGGAGCTACTTGTTTAAATTGTGTTTTGGCTTTATCCAAATTGTAATCCAATACCCAATAGGAACAATTTAAATTTCCCTTTTCGCCAGCATACTCTTCTGTGAATGAAACATATTTACCGATATAAGGGATGATGTTGTAATTGTTGATGGGATTCTTTACTTCCCAATCATAAACTGTCCACCCTTTTTTATATTGATTTTTGCCAACCAGTCTGCCATTTCCGATTCCCATCAACGAATCAGGAACAGAAATGCGTAGCAATGCGCCTTTGTTGGGTTCATCACTCTGGTGGTCTTTGCAAGGAAACCATACGCTTGCACCTAAACCCTGACAAGCAGCACTCATCCAGGGTCTCCCCATTTTATCTTTTGAAAAAATCCATCCACCGTCCCAGGGCGGACGAACAGCAACTTGAACCTTACCGCTGTATTTTAATGCCAGCTTTCCTGCATATCCAATCTGCAATTGTTTTTTCAGTTTTATAAAATATACGTTGCCAGTTCTTTCGTATTCCAGAGATTCGTCCCCTAAATATGCTTTTTCCAATTGCATGGGTTCTTGGAGATCAATCTGCATTTTATCTCCCTTGCCCGTTACCGTAAAGGAGATATCTACCTTGCCTGAAATACTTTTTTGTTCAAAGTCTGGTTCAACCAAGATGGCATAATGCGTTACGTCCCACCAATTTCTACCATCACCAATGGACCCTCTCAATGTATCTTGAATTGTATAGGACTTCTGCTGGGTGTTCAATTGAGCTTCTGTACTCTGAATGCCGAAGAGCAAGAACAAAGCAACAAAAACGGCTGTATTTCTTTTTATGGACGAAGACATCAATTGGATTTTATTTTTTGAGTTTGTCTTTGAAAGCTTTTTCAAACTTTTCCAATTTAGGGCGAATCACAAAATAGCAATAGGGTTGATTTCCATTTCGGTTGTAGTAATCCTGGTGGTAGTTTTCAGCCTTGTAAAAATTCTTGAAGGGCTCAATGGTTGTTACAATCGGATTGTCAAATGCTCCACTTTCATCTAGCTTTTTCTTAAAAAACTCAGCCCGTTCTTTCTGATAGGGGGTGTGGTAAAAAACTACGCTTCTGTATTGCGGACCGACATCATTGCCTTGACGGTTGAGTGTGGTGGGATCGTGTGTTTGCCAAAAAATTTCCAGAAGTTCATCTACGGTAATTTCATCGGGATTGAAAACTACTTGCAAAACTTCTGCATGTCCCGTATTTTTCTCGCAGACCTGTTCATAGGTTGGATTTTCAACATGGCCACCGCTATATCCACTCTCAACCTGAATAACACCTTTTACTTGTTGAAAGACGGCTTCGGTACACCAAAAACATCCGTTACCTAACGTAATAATTTCTTTTTTCATGTCTGATTTCATTTCGTTTTTTTTCGATTGGATTTCTTTTTTAGGCTTTTGCTGTGCACAAGCTCCCGCCATGAAGCTCAACGCCATCCAGAGGGGTAAAAAAAGCTTGATTCTCATGTCTCAATTAATTTGTACTAAGTTAATTCTTAAAGAGATTCCCTTTCAATTTACCATTACTTTTGCCTTTGTTTAGCAATGGTTTAACATGAGGTTGTATCCCGAATCCGCAATAGTTCAATTGGAGTTTGATAAGGTCAAAAATCTGCTGGCAGAAATGACCCATTCACAGTATGCCAGAACTAAGGCGGAGGAGCTGCGGATTCATACTAAAAAGCCATTCATTGAAAAAGAGCTGCGCCAAACGCATCAATATCATCAATTGCTTGTTTCTGGCCAGGTTTTTCCTCACGATAAAATTTTCAATTTATCCAAGGACTTAAAACTTTTATCCATACCCGGCGCCGTACTGACGGGCGAAGTTTTCCTGCAGTTTAGAAGCATTGCTGAAAATATTAGAGATATCTATCGCTGGTTTACCGATGAACGCAAGTCCTCAGCTTCTGCTTTGTACGAAGTGGTTGCTCAAACCCATTATGAAAAACAAATTACAGAATCTATTTCCAAGGTAATAGGAGATGATGCAAGGGTTGTAGACAATGCTTCCCCTGATTTGGCCAGAATCCGAATGGCACTTTATAGAAAAAGAAATGAGCAACGCCGATCATTTGATAAAATATTGAATAAACTCCAGAAATCAGGTTATATCGCTGATATCGAAGAATCATTTCTAAACGGCCGACGTGTGTTGGCTATTTATGCCGAACACAAGCGCATCGTGAAAGGAATTTTACACGGGGAAAGTGATAC
>JBEDAP010000050.1:0-4688 GCA_041177705.1 Bacteroidota bacterium | reverse complement strand
CATTGGGATAGGTTGCACTAACAAATGGAATATTTTTAGACTTGGAAAAACTGGCCAACTTGAGATAATCGGATCCGCTGACCTGACCTAAAATCAGTTGAAATCCATTCAAGCTGCCATTTTGAAGAAGTTTATCTATGTTTCCGTTTTTAGCTTGAATGTCGAAAACTTGCAAAGAGAGGTTTACGCCTTCTTGATTGAGTGAATCCACAGCCAGGGAAACTCCTTCGTAAAATTCAAGTGCGGGTATTGATTGCTTGTTTAGGCCTTTTTGTTGCAAAGGCTTTCCTTGTGCATCAAAATGTGTGTCTAGGTAAAGTGATGAAAGCAGAGCAATTTTTATGTCTTTGTTTTGACTAAAGGAAGATCGACTTGTTGCCATCATTCCTAGCAGAAGTATAAAAATTGATAAGCCCCATTTCATGAGACTAAATTAGCTTTTATTCCCACTCGATGGTAGCTGGGGGTTTGCTGGAGATATCATATACCACCCGATTGATTCCACGAACGTTGTTGATGATTTCGTTGGATACTTTACCAAGGAAATCATAGGGGAGATGAGCCCAGTCTGCAGTCATCCCATCCACTGAAGTAACCGCTCGAAGTGCTACGGTAAACTCGTAGGTTCGCTCATCGCCCATTACGCCAACTGATTTTACGGGCAATAAGATTGCTCCTGCCTGCCAAACATTGCTGTACAATCCAGATTCTTTAAGTGCCCGGATATAAATATGATCCGCTTCTTGCAACAGGGATACTTTTTCCTGGGTTATCTCTCCCAAGATCCGTATTGCTAATCCGGGCCCTGGAAAAGGATGTCTGAATAGAAGTTCTTCTGGAATACCCAATTCCAATCCAACTCTTCTTACTTCATCTTTAAACAGATAGCGCAAAGGTTCAACCAAGCTCAATTTCATCGTTTCAGGAAGGCCACCAACATTGTGATGAGATTTGATGGTAACCGAGGGACCGTGAACAGATACACTTTCAATCACATCCGGATAAATAGTTCCTTGTCCCAAGAAAGAGATGTCGCTTAATAGATGCGCTTCCTGATCAAAGACATCTATGAAGGTTTTACCAATTGCTTTTCTTTTTTCTTCAGGATTTGTTTTTCCTTCCAATGCGTTATAAAATGTTTGACGTGCATCAACACCCTTAACGTTCAATTCGAGTTGCTTGTAAGTTTCCAATACTTGTTCAAACTCGTTTTTACGAAGCACACCGTTGTCAACAAATATCCCGTAAAGATTTTTCCCAATGGCTCGGTGAATGAGTGTAGCTGCCACGGTTGAATCCACACCGCCACTCAATGCCATAACAACTTTTTTATCTCCGATTTGCTCCCGAAGTGCATTTACTGTATCAGTAATGAAATGTGCCGGAGTCCAGTCGCCTGAACATCCACAAACTTCGTAGAGAAAATTCTGGATGATTTTTTTCCCAAATTCAGAGTGATAAACTTCCGGATGAAATTGCAGTCCGAACAAACTATTTAGACCATCTTCATTCAACTCGAATGCTGCTACCGGTATTGATTCCGTGGTGCCTAATACTCGAGCCTGTTTGGGCAATTCAAGGATTGAATCTCCGTGGCTCATCCAAACCTGTGATTGATCGGGGAGTGAGGTGAGCAGTATATTTTCAGTTTCTCTTTTTAAAATGGCTCTACCGTACTCACGTTTTTCAGACTTCTCAACTCTTCCTCCGAAAACTTTGGCAGTCAGTTGCGCTCCGTAACAAATGCCTAAGACATTTCGTTGGGTTGCTATTTGTTTTACATCTACGACGGGAGCTTGTGCATCATTTACTGAAAATGGGGATCCGGATAAGATGATGCCTTTGATATCCGAAGTGTATTCAAATTCCTTGTGGTAGGGGATGATTTCGCAATAGACGTTGGCTTCTCTAACAGCACGTGCAATCAATTGAGTGTATTGAGAGCCAAAATCAAGAATCAAGATCTTTTCAGTCATAGATGCGCACGAAGTTAAAGATTTGCCCTACAACGGGAACTTTGGACAAAAAAAAACATCCACATGGGATGTTTTTAGAAAATATGTTTGAATGAAAATTATCCAATTTTAGCAACGGCTTTAACCAAAGAGCTTTTCAGATTGGCAGCCTTGTTCTTGTGGATTACTCCTTTCTTAGCTAGTTTGTCAATTTTGCTCAATACGTCAGGCAATTGCTTTTTAGCTTCATCTCCAGATGTGAGAGCTTTCAAATCGCGCATAGCATTTCTGGTCGTCTTACCTTGGTACCTGTTTTTCTCCCTTCTTTTCGCTACCTGACGAACATCTTTTTGCGTTGCCTTGTGATTTGCCATTCTTTCTTAATTTTTGAATTGGGATGCAAATTTAAGCCACTTCCCCTAATCCACCAAAAAATCAGCGTTTATTGGTCAATTTCAGGTAGTTATGACCCAAAATTCCTTCTTTTTTTAGCTCGAAATCAACGATATTTGCGAACAGTTTTTTCAAAAAAACAATTATCCTGTTCCAATGAAGGATTTTTCGTACATAACCTCATCGCATCCTGCTTATATCGAGCAGCTTTATCAGGAGTTTTCTCAATCCCCAGAGCGCATAGACCCTGATTTAAGGAAATTTTTCGAAGGGTTTGATTTTGCCATCTCTCATGCTCAGTCCAGAGCTTCTTTGACAGATGTCAGTGCAGCTGATCTCGACTGGAAAAAAGAGTTGGGGGTATACCGACTGATCCTGGGTTACAGAAACAAAGGACATTTGCTTTCAAAGACCAATCCTATTCGTGAACGCAAAGATCGGTCAGCAAATCTTCATTTGGGATTTTTCGGCTTAAGTGAATCTGATTTGGATTCTAGTTTTTATGCTGGGAATTTAATTGGCTTGGGTACTGTTACATTGCGTGAAATTCAGCAGCACCTTCAGAAGTGTTATGCCGCTCATGTTGGTATTGAATTCAAGTATATCAGCAATCAGGAAAAAATTGATTTCCTGGTTCATGAAATGGAAATCGAGTTTTTGAAACCCTTGCCTATCGATAAGAAAAAACGAATTCTGGATAAGCTCAACCAGGGGGTAATTTTCGAGAAATTTTTACATACCAAATACATCGGCCAAAAACGATTCTCCTTGGAAGGCGGAGAAACAACCATCGCTGCATTGGATTCAATGATTGGCATAGCGGCGGATGAAGGGGTAAAAGAAGTTGTAATTGGAATGGCCCATCGTGGTCGATTGAATGTGTTGGCCAATATCATGGGTAAAACCTATGAGCATATTTTCAGTGAATTTGAAGGAAAGTCTACGCCTGACCAAACCATGGGAAGCGGAGACGTAAAATACCACTTGGGATATGGAAGTGAAGTTCAAACCATGAACGGGAAGACCATTTCCCTTAAGCTCATGCCCAACCCTTCGCATTTAGAGGCAGTAGACCCTGTAGTACTGGGTTTTTCTAGAGCGAAAGCCGATGTTTTGTACAACAGCCACTACGATTCTATTCTGCCGGTGTTGATTCATGGGGATGCATCTGTGGCTGGACAAGGTATTGTGTATGAAACATTGCAGATGTCTGGATTGGATGGATATTATACCGGCGGCACACTACATTTTATCATCAACAACCAAATTGGTTTTACAACGGATTTTGAAGATGCTCGCACATCAGATTATTGTACGTCACTTGCATCCATGGTTCAGGCTCCCGTTCTCCATGTAAACGGAGATGATCCAGAAGCTGTAGTAAAATGCATGGAAATAGCTACTCGTTACAGGCAAAAGTTCAATAGCGATGTATTTATCGACATGGTATGTTACAGAAGACATGGCCACAACGAAGGCGATGATCCCAAATTCACTCAGCCTCAGTTGTACGCTATTATTGAGAAGCATCCCAATCCTCGTGAATATTATTTGCAGCAGCTGCAGCATACCGATAGCGAAGAATTGCATGATCTCGCTAAAGAAATGGAAAAGAAATTCTGGTCGGATCTGCAAGAGCGATTAGACGAAGTAAAGCAACATCCACTCCCATATCATTATCAGGCTCCTGAATTGGTCTGGAAGAGTATGAAAAAAGCAACAGAAGCTGACTTTGTTGCCTCACCTCAAACAGCCATAACGGAGGAAGCCTTCAAAAACCTCTTCAATGCGATTATGCAGGTACCAGAAGGTTTCAAGCCATTGAAAAAAATTGAAAAACTTCTTCAGGATAAGATCAGTTTATTGGAAAAAGAAAATAAAGTGGATTGGGCTACAGCAGAATTGCTAGCCTATGCCAGTTTGTTGGCGGAAGGCAAAGAAGTGCGCATGAGTGGTCAGGATGTGAAACGCGGTACGTTCAGTCACCGTCATGCCGTTATAACGGATGAGCGCACCAACGAACAGTACAATCGCTTGTCAGCGATTCCAAACGCAAAAGGCAAGTTTCGCATTTACAATTCATTGTTGAGTGAATACGGAGTGTTGGGGTTTGAATATGGGTATGCACTGGCGAATCCGGAAGTATTGGTTCTTTGGGAGGCTCAATTCGGAGATTTTTCCAATGGAGCACAAACCATGATTGATCAATTCATTGCCAGCGCAGAACAGAAATGGAATCGCATGAATGGGGTAGTCATGCTATTGCCGCATGGTTATGAAGGACAAGGCCCTGAGCATAGCAGTGCTCGTTTAGAACGCTATTTACAACTTTGTGCAGAA
>JBEDAP010000049.1:0-2929 GCA_041177705.1 Bacteroidota bacterium | reverse complement strand
CTGTTCATGCTGTTCATGGAGAGCCTACTGCACTTTTGGGTGGCGATGTAATGCTGGTTGTTGCGTACGATTATATCAATAAAATTGAATCGATGCATTTAAAAAAAGTAATGCATCTCTTCAATAAAACGGCTAAAGAAGTTTGTGAGGGACAGCAACTCGATATGGATTTTGAAAAAAAGAATGAAGTTCGATTGGAAGAATATTTACGCATGATAGAACTAAAAACATCGGTTTTGTTAGCAGCTAGCTTACAGATGGGCTCTATCATTGGTGGTGCCAGCGAATGGAATCAGAATCATTTGTATGAATTTGGAAGAAATTTGGGTATAGCCTTCCAGGTTCAGGATGATTATTTAGATGCTTTTGGAGACCCATCCAAATTTGGTAAACAAGTGGGTGGGGATATTCAGAGCAATAAGAAAACATTCCTGATGATTCATGCCTTGGATACAGCTCCTCCAGATCAACTCAACCAGTTGAAGAAATTGATGGTTGAGAATCCTGTGGATAAAGTGGAGAAGGTATTGGAGATTTTTAAAAGCTGTGGAATTGATCAATGGGCTATGTCTCTCAAGGACGAATATCTTCAAAAGGCATTAAGCCATTTGAATGAAATTGCAGTATCTTCTGTTCGCAAAGAGCCACTGGTTGCTTTGGCGCACTATTTAATCAACCGCGATAAATAAAAAATTCTGTGAGTACTGTTTTCCGCAAGAAGAGCATCGAAGATATTTCCAAAGAAGTTTCATTTGATAGTCATGGTTCAGGAAGCTTAAAGCGTGTTCTAACTGTTAAGGATCTTACCTTGATGGGAGTTGCTGCTGTAATAGGAGGTGGAATATTTACAACCATCGGTTCTGCTGCATTCAATGGAGGGCCCGGCGTGATCTTTTTGTTTATAATAACTGCCATCACCTGCGGATTTACAGCATTGTGTTATGCGGAATTTGCCTCCCGTATTCCAGTGGCTGGAAGTGCCTATACTTATTCTTACATAAGTTTTGGAGAAGTAGTAGCCTGGATAATAGGTTGGGCCTTGATTTTAGAATATGCAATTGGCAATATCGTGGTTGCGATTTCATGGAGTGCTTATTTTAATAATATCCTGGCTGGATTGGGATTGGAGTTACCCGAATGGCTTACTGTTGGATATCAAACTGCTAGCATCAAATATCACGATGCTGTTGCATCGGGTGCTGCAACCACTGACTTGGTGTATGCAAAAGCACCAAAAATCCTGGGTATTCCGTTTATAATCAATTTGCCTGCTTTTGTAATTGTGATCCTTATAACCTGGCTTGCTTATGTAGGAATTCGTGAAAGTAAACGGACTGCCAATGCCATGGTGATTATCAAGATTATTGTTTTGCTGATTATTGCAGCAATAGGGTTTTGGTTTATATTTTCAAATAATACTGTTTCGAACTGGACCCCATTTTTGCCCAACGGAATAGATGGGGTACTGAAAGGTGTTTCAGCAGTATTTTTTGCCTATATCGGTTTTGATGCCGTTTCAACCACTGCTGAAGAGTGTGCCAATCCACAGCGAGACATGCCCAAAGGCATGATTTATTCGTTGTTGATCTGCACAGCCATTTATATTGTAACTGCATTGGTCATTACCGGATTGGTATCGTACGATCAATTTGAAAACGTAACCGATCCACTTGCTTTTGTTTTCGAGAAAATAAACATGCAGAAAGTCGGCTTTTTCATTTCTGTGAGCGCTGTGATTGCCGCAACCAGTGTTTTACTTGTATTTCAAATTGGTCAGCCTCGTATTTGGATGGCAATGAGTAGAGATGGCTTATTGCCCAAATCATTTGGGAAAATCAATACCCGTTTCCAGACGCCTGGATTTTCAACCTGGGTAACTGGTTTTTTTGTAGGAAGCTTGGTGTTGTTTATCGACGATAAACTCATGACAGACCTTACCAGTATCGGTACGTTGTTTGCTTTTGTCTTAGTAAGTGGAGGTGTGCTTATGTTGCCTCGAATTGAAAAACAAAAAGGTAAATTTTCGATCCCCTACATCAACGGAAAATATATTTTCCCAATTCTGTTTTTAGTAATGATTTATTTCTTTCAGGATCGTTTTTTGGATGTGCTTACCAATTGGAGTGCAGCAGATAGCAAGGGGTATTTGTTTTTCATTTTTTCAATTGCCATGGCTGTACTTTCCGTATTTACATTTCAAAAATCTTTCTCGCTAATTCCACTTTTGGGTGTTTCTTGTTGCATGTATCTGATGGTTGAAATCCCCACAAACAGCTGGTTTGTATTTTTTTGTTGGATGGCTGCGGGATTATCCATTTACTGGATGTATGGTAGAAAACACAGCCGCTTGAATGCATGAAATTTCAAGAAGGAGATAAGGTCATTATTACAGCCACCGGAGAAACAGGCGAGGTGGTGGAGTGGATCAATAAAAAAATGGTGACAGTCAGGGTAGGAAATGTTGAATTTCCAGTGTATGTAGATCAAATTGATTTTCCGTATTTCAAGGCATTTACCTCCGCTAAGAATGACAAACCTAAGAAAGAATCGACTAAAGAAATTCCCAAGACGGAGAAGAAACCGATTAAAATCATACCGGAAGATGGAATTTTACTTTCTTTTTTTCCAGTACTAGACAAAGAGGTTTTTGATGAAGATGTAATCTCTCACTTTAAAATTCATCTTCATAATTATACATCCTATCCCATTGAATATATTTTGTCTGTTTTCTATGGGCATGATAAATCCATTGATTTGCAGTCAGGATTACGTTCCTTGGAAGAAATGTATTTGTTAGATCTTCCTTTTGAGAAATTGAACGACCAGCCTCTTTTGAATTTTCAATTTACACGTGTTGATGATAAGCAGAGATCGAAGCCTCAGGAAATTATATTTAAGATCAAGCCCAAGCAGTTATTTGAGTTGGGGG
>JBEDAP010000048.1:0-5299 GCA_041177705.1 Bacteroidota bacterium | reverse complement strand
GCAGGAGCATTACAGGTTCTGTAGCTGTTGTCGACACCAAGGAAATGACCAAGTTTGCGGCATCCAACATTGCGGATCAGTTGCAGGGCAAGGTTCCGGGTGTGCAGATGTCAACTTCAGGCGATCCTGGTTCTGCTGCCTTTGTTCGTATCCGTGGTATCGGTACCATCAACAACAACGAGCCTTTGTATGTGGTTGACGGTGTTCCAGTACAAAACGAATCAAACATCAACTTCTTGAATCCAAACGACATCGAATCTATTCAGGTGTTGAAAGATGCAGCTTCTGCATCTATCTACGGTTCAAGAGCAGCGAATGGTGTAATTGTGATCACTACTAAAAAAGGTAAGAGCGGTTCATCGAAGCTCAATGTGGATCTTTTCTATGGTAACCAATCACCTTCAAAAGTCCCAGAAGTATTGAACCCATTGGAATTCCTGGAAGTTCAGCAGAAACTTGCTGCCGGTCAGGGTATTCCTTTCACATCTAATATATACATCAAGCAGGGCAGCAATTGGGTACTTCCTGATTATGCTGTTCGTGGTTTGGGTGGATTCCTTTCAGGAGATCCTGCAGTTGATCCTTCCAAGTATTTCTTGAATTCAGATCCGGTTGGTCGTGGTGTAGGTGATTATTTGATCCTGCAAACCAACAAAGCTGGTACAAACTGGTTCAACGAGGTATTCAAGCCTGCTGCCATGAAGAACTACCAGGTTTCTGCTTCAGGTGGTTCTGAAAAAGGAAACTATTTCTTCTCTGGAAACGTGTACGATCACCAGGGTATCATGATTGGCAACGATTATCGTCGCTATCAAGCCCGTGTGAACAGCACATACAATATTGGTAAAAACATTCGTGTTGGTCAGAATTTGAACATTGCTTATCAAACAACACGTGCATCTATTGGAAATCCAAATGAAGGCTCACCATTGATCAACACATATGGTATGCCACAATTGGTTCCGGTATATGATATCAAAGGAAACTATGCATCTCCTGCCAACTTCAACTCCAACGTAAACAATCCAGTTGCTCAGCAGATGAGAAACAGGGAGAATAACTTTGGACACAGCTTCCGTGTAACCGGTAGTGCATTTGCTGAAATCGACCTGACTGATTTCTTGACTTGGAAATCTTCTTATGGTATCGATTACAACAGCGGACCTGGACAAGGATATGGAACACGTTCTTATGAGGCAACAGAGGGTAATACCAATCCAAACTCTTTGAGCAATTCTTATTTCTTGAACAGGAACTGGGTAACCTTCCATACACTGACTTTCAAAAAGAACTTTGGAGATCATAAAGTAACTGCGCTTGGTGGTTACGAAGCAAAACAAACCTATTATGAAGGTTTCAATGCTGGTGGATCTGAACTTGCTTTTGATAACTTCAACTACAGATTGTTGCAGAACGTAAATCCTGCTACGTACCGTATGGGAAGCTACAGAGGTGAGCACAATGTTGTTTCTCAGTTCGTACAGGCTTCATATTCTTATCAAGACAAGTATCTGTTCTCTGGAACGGTTCGTCGTGATGGTTCTTCAAGATTCATCGAGAACAAATATGGTATTTTCCCTTCTGCGAGTGTGGGTTGGAGAATTTCCAAAGAGAGCTTCATGGATAACGTGTCATTCATTACTGATTTGAAACTGAGAGCTTCTTATGGTATCCTCGGTAACAATGAGGTAGGTGGTGATTATCCTGGTTACTCTAACTTCGGAACTGGTGTTGACGTATCCAACTACGATATCAACGGTACTGGTAACAGAACCGTAACCGGCTTCGAGCAAAGCTCAACAGGTAATCCAAAATTGAAATGGGAAAGTACTGCTGTTACCAACATCGGTTTCGATGCGAACCTCACAGGTGGTTGGAACGTAATGTTGGAATGGTACAAGCGTAATACACGCGATATGATCTACAACGTAGAGCTTCCTTTGGAATTGGGTGCTGTTGGCCGTCAGGCGCAGAACATTGGTTCTATGAGCAATACTGGTATTGATTTCGCTTTGGGTTATACCAAGCGTGTCAACCGTGATTTCAATTTCAACGTAAACGTAACCGGATCTACTGTAAAGAACGAGGTTGTGAAGCTTGAAGCAAATGACAACAGCTTCATCCGTTCTGGCGGATCAAGAATCGGTGACATCACTTATACAAAAGCAGGACTCCCTATTTCACAGTTCTATGGTTATGTTCAACAGGGATTGTGGAAGTCTGATGCAGACATCGCGAAAGTATTGTTTGCTGACAAAGGAGATGCGAAAGTGGGTCGTTTCCGTTTCGCTGACTTGAATGGTGACGGTAAAATCGACAACAACGATGAAACATATCTTGGAAGTCCCATTCCAACATTGTTGCTCGGCTTGAACCTTACAGCAAATTATAAGAACTGGGATTTCACAGCTTATTTCAGCGGAACATATGGTAACAAGTTGTTCAATTTCGTGAAATACTTCACTGAGTTCAACGCATTCCAACGCAGCCGTAGCAAAGCTTTCTTGTATGAGGCAGGTAAAACACTTCCAGTATTGGATGGTGGAGACAACTACAGCTCTCAGAGAAACAGCTACTATGTTGAGGATGGCTCATTCACACGTTTGAGAAATCTTCAGGTTGGATACTCTTTCAGTCCTAACCAATTGAAGAAACTTGGTATGACCAGATTCAGAGTATATGCCCAGGGACAAAACTTGTTGACATTCACCAAGTACTCTGGATTGGATCCTGATGTAACCATCACAAACATCACTGAAGGATACAACAGTCAGCGTGACCTTTCACTGGGTCTTGACAATGGCCGCTATCCTTTGGCGAGATCAATCATCATCGGTGTAAATGTTGAATTCTAAATTGATCAATCGCTTAAACAATTGATGGAATCGAAAAAGTTTTGAAATAATTTTATCGGTAACAAAAATTGAAAAGCAAAAAGTATAAAAAATAAAAAAATGAAAAAGAATATCATGCAAAAATTAGCGGTGATCGGTGTTTTAGCCATCGTCGTTTACAGTTGCGCAAAAGATTTTCTTGAGACACAACCTTACGGAAGTGTGAACAACGAACTTTTGGCGACTTCTGAGAAGGGAGCAAATGCCCTGCTCATCGCAGCTTATTCTGGATTGGATGGTTTTTCTGGTTGGGACAACGGCACACCTTGGGGTGGTGCTGCTTCTAACTGGACATTCGGCAGCATAGCTGGTGGTGATGCATACAAAGGTTCTGAAGCTGGTGACCAGCCGGATATCACACCACTTGAGCGTCACAGCGTGGATGCCAACAACCCATATTTGGAAGGTAAGTGGAGAAACTACTACGATGGTATTTCACGTTGCAACCAAACCATTGTTGCCTTCACCAAATTGGAAGGAATCACTGCTGCACAAAAAACTACACGCATCGCTGAAGCGAAGTTCCTGAGAGCATGGATGCACTATGATCTTTGGAGAATCTTCAGAAATGTTCCTTTCATCGATGAAACATTGGCTGACGTTCGTGTTGGAAACACCGCAGACATCATGCCTAAAATTCAGGCCGATCTTACTGCTGCGATTGCTGGTCTTCCTGTAACACAATCAGAAGTTGGTCGTGTTACCAAAGGTGCTGCGCAAGCAGTGTTGGGAATGACCTACATGTGGCAGAAAAAGTATGCTGAAGCAAAAACACAGTTTGATGCAGTTGTTGCTTCCGGCAGATATGCTTTGAACGCAAAATATTCAGACAATTTCAACGCATCTGTTAGAAATACCAAAGAAGGTATTCTTGAAGTGCAGATGGCAGTTAATACAGGTGGTGGTGATGCTGGTAACGTAGGGGATGTGTTGAACTTCCCTTACAACGGCGGACCTGCAGGTTGCTGCGGATTCCACCAGCCTTCACAGGATTTGGTGAATGCATTCCAAGTGGATGCTGCTGGTCTTCCTTTGTTGGATTCTTACAGCGCTACAGATGTAAAAAATGATGACGGTGTCAAAGCCGACGCTGCTTTCACTCCACACACTGGTCCATTGGATCCAAGAATCGACCGTACAGTTGGTCGTCGCGGTATTCCATATTTGGATTGGGGTAAGCATCCAGGTTCTACTTGGATCCGTGACCAAGCTTATGGCGGTCCTTATGCTCCTATCAAGAACGTACATGCCAAGTCACAAGTTGCTGAAGTTACACATGCCTCTGGCTGGACTTCTGGATACAATTCCAACAACTTGAAGTTGATCCGTTATTCTGATGTCTTGTTGCAATTGGCTGAGGCTGAAGTTGAATTGGGTAACCTCGAGAGAGCACGTACACTCGTAAATCAGATCCGTCAAAGAGCTGCTAATCCAGCTGACTTTGTATTGGATGGTGCTGCTCCTGCTGCAAACTACCAAATTGGTTTGTATACAGCTGCATGGACCAATGCTGAGACTGCACGCAAGGCAGTTCGTTTCGAGCGTCGCATCGAATTGGGTATGGAAGGACATCGCTTCTTTGACCTCGTAAGATGGGGACAAGCTGCAACTGTTAAGAATGCTTACTTTGCGAAAGAAAAAGCAAAGAGAACTTATCTCAACGGTGCAAGCTTCGTAGCTGGAAAGCATGAAATCTTCCCGCTCCCTGCAAAAGCTATCACACAGAGTGCTAAAGACGGTGCTCCTACTTTGAAGCAAAATGCTGGTTATTAATTCTTGAATTATAATAACTTTAAGGCCGCACGAAGTGCGGCCTTTTTTATTTCTTCCCATTTGGAACTTTTGCCATGATGATGAGAAAATTTTTCTGTGTAATTGCTATTTCCCTCCTGGGTTTTGCAAGTTGCAGACAGGAGCAGACATTATTTAAACGCATTGATGAAAAAGAATCAGGTATTGCATTTGCCAATACAATTACGATCAACGACTCCATCAATATCCTTGACAATGAGTTTACCTACAATGGAGCGGGAGTGGCTGTGGGTGACCTAAACGGGGATGGATTGCAGGACATCTATTTCTGCGGCAATCAGGTTGACAATAAGTTATACCTGAACAAAGGTGAGTTGAAATTTCAGGAGGTTACTTCCATTGCCAATGCTCAAAAGTACAAAGGTCAATGGTCGTCGGGCGTAACGTTTGTTGACATCAACAATGATGGCAAACAGGATATCTATGTATGCAATACCATGATAAACGACAGCAGCATGCTCCGTGATCTTCTTTTCATCAATCAAGGAAATGATCAAGAAGGTATTCCACACTTCAAAGAAATGGGGTTGCAATACGGCATCACAGATAACAACCATAATTCCATCTCTACATTTTTTGATTATGACCTGGAT
>JBEDAP010000047.1:0-3201 GCA_041177705.1 Bacteroidota bacterium | reverse complement strand
GTGAGATGGATTACGATGATTTATCAGAAATGCTTCAGCTCAACCGGCAAAAATCAGTCATCATATTGGCTAATATTGGTACTACCATGACCGAAGCAAAAGATCACGTTCCAACCATTCGTGAAATTTTGAAAAAACATGCAATAAAAAGCTCTTATATCCACAGCGACGCTGCATTGGCAGGTTCTTATCTCCCTCTGTTGGGAGCTTCTGACTTCGATTTTGCACATGGTAGCGATAGCATAGCGATAAGTGGACATAAATTTTTTGGATCGCCTATCACGAATGGGCTGGTATTGGTAAAAAAATCATACAAAGATCGAATTGGAAGATCGATCAATTACATAGGCACACTCGATACTACCATCACTGGATCCCGAAGTGGCATTAATACATTGATCCTGTGGTATGCCATTAAAAAATGGGGCAGGGAAGGTATGCTGAAGCGCACCATGGAATGTTTGGAAAATGCTGCACACCTCCGCGTACATTTAAACGCACTTGGGGTAAAGGCCTGGAGCAACCCCCATGCGCTCACTGTTGTAATGCCCAAACCTCCTGAACAGATTTGTAAAAAATGGCAGCTCGCAACAGACAATGACATCGCTCACGTCATCTGTATGCCCGGTGTAACCCGAACGATGCTGGATGATTTTATCTCCGACATGAAGAAAGCATTGGTAACTCAAAACTGAAACGAAACCCAATCCCAAGCGAAGAATTTGATTATCTTTAAACAGATCAAATTCTTCGCTATGCGTTTACGTTTTTTGCTGTTTTCAATTTTGTGGATTTCAGTCCTCTGTTCGTATGGACAAAAAAATACGGTTCAATCAGAAAAGGATTTTTACTCGTTAAAAACAGTAGCCATACCTGAGGAAGTAAAATTAGAAGTTGGAGGAATTGCCATTCTTCCCGATGGAAGAATTGCTGCATGCACCAGACGCGGAGATATTTGGATCATACAAAATGGGTATGGAAGCGGACAGCCTCATTTTACAAAATTTGCCTCTGGCTTGCATGAGCCATTGGGACTTGCCTATAAGAATGGTGCATTTTATTGCACTCAACGTGGAGAGCTTACTAAAATTGAAGACAGAGATGGGGATGGCAAAGCAGATAGCTTTACTCCCATCACCCTCTTTCAACTCAGCGGCAATTATCACGAATATGCATACGGACCCGTTTTCAATAAAGAAGGCGATATGTATGTTACGTTAAACGTTGCCTGGGTTGGATATGGAGATGGGTTAGGCAAATGGCATGGATGGTTGATGAAAATAAAAGAAGATGGAAGCCAGGAACCGATTGCCACTGGCCTGCGCTCCCCCGCTGGATTCACCGTAAATAGCAACAACGATGTATTTTATGCAGAAAACCAGGGAGATTGGGTAGGAAGTGGAAGAGTAACTCATTTAGAGAAAGGAGATTTTGCAGGAAATGCAGGTGGGCTCAACTGGACCAAAGAACCAGAGTCGCCTATCAAACTCACCAAAGAAGATTTGAAAGCTGTTGACAATGGAGAACCTATGCACGAAGCAGCTAAAAAAATCAAGGAATTAAAACTGCCTGCTGTCTGGTTCCCACATACACTCATGGGGATTTCTACTGCAGACATCATTGAAGACGAAACCAATGGAGCATTCGGACCTTTTACCGGTCAATATTTTGTTGCTGATCAAGGTCACTCAAAAATTATGCGCATGACCCTGGAAAAAGTCAACGGGAAATACCAAGGGGCCTGTTATCCGTTCTATGAAGGATTTGCATCGGGACTCCTTCGCTTGCGTTGGGGATTGGATGGATCCTTGTTCGCAGGAATGACGAGCAGAGGTTGGGCCAGTACCGGTAAAGAAAACTACGCCTTGCAACGATTGGTATGGAATGGAGAAGTTCCATTCGAAATGAAAAATATCCATGCATTACCAGATGGATTGGAAATTGAATTTACACTTCCTGTAAATCCATCTCAATTGAAAAATGCCATGAACTATAATGTAAATAGTTTCACCTATAAATACCATCACAACTACGGTAGTCCTATCATTAACAACCGCAGTAGGAAAATTATAGGAATCGTGCCTTCCGAAGATGGAAGAAAAGTAAAATTGGTATTGGATAGTCTTATTGAAGGATATATCCATGAAGTGAAATTGAGTGGAATTGAATCTTCAGACAATAAATCGCTGCTTCACAATTTTGCTTTTTACACGATGAATGCAATCCCACAGGGAGAAAAAACTGCAGTTCGGGATGATCAAAAAGTAAAAGGACACACGAGCATGAATCACATCATGAACAGCCCTGTAAAACAAACAGCAGCCGCTCCGACTAAAAAAAGACAAACAACCATGCCTGCTGATTGGGGACAACCCGATAAGGTTCTGAAATTGGGAACAAAGCCTGGATTGAAATACGATGTCAATTCATTTGAAGTAAAAGCAGGCAGTAAGGTTCGTTTGATTTTTAACAACAACGATGATATGACACATAATGTAGTCATAACTGTCCCAGGAGCCGGAGATGAAGTTGGAAATCTAGCACTACAGTTGGGATTGAAAGGATCTGAAATGAACTATGTTCCTTCTACATCAAAAGTTTTATTTCACACGGCTCTGCTTCAACCAGAATCTTCAGAATCAATTTATTTCATTGCCCCTTCCAAACCGGGAGATTATGTTTTTGTATGTACCTATCCAGGTCATGCATCTGTGATGCGCGGAATTTTAAAGGTAATTCCCTGATGATTAGAGAAATTCATCATTGGTATAGTCCAGCTCTAAATAAAGAAATGCCCATAGCTGTATATGGGCATTATGGTTTTGCATTGTTGATGATTCCAACTGCTGCTGCAGATTATTTAGAATACGAGCGATTTCAACTAATTGAATATTTACGGCCCTTTATCGATGCGGGTAAACTGAAAGTTTTCTCTATCAACTCCATCAACACAGAGAGCTGGATGAATAAAGAAATGGAAGGCGCACATAAAGCCATTCGACACAATCAGTTCAATGAATACGTCTTTCATGAAGTTATTCCCTTCGTTAAAAATTTTACTTCACAGGATACCCCAATTGTTACAACAGGTGCATCATTTGGCGCATTGCATGCCATGAATCTTTTTTTGAAAAAACCAGAACTCATTCAAGGGGTTATTTCAATGAGCGGGGTTTATGATCTAACAGAATACACACAAGG
>JBEDAP010000046.1:0-2790 GCA_041177705.1 Bacteroidota bacterium | reverse complement strand
CATGATCATTGAACCCTATGGATTCCATCTCCTCGAAACCAAATCTTAGTTGGACAGATACAATTGGGTGAATTCTTTTTTCAAACTCTCAATTGAAGAACGATCCAATATTTTTTTACCGGCTGCAAATACAATTCGATATCGATAAACAATAGCTTGACCTGGTTGCAAATTGCGCTTGAATTCAGGGTTGGATTTGGAAAATACATTTGATCCCATGGGGTTAGCGGCGAACAAGCCATACCCTCTGGCATGCCAATACGTGGGATAACCTTCATTCAAAGGATGATCCAAAATCAATACACTGATGGAATCATTTTTCATTTTGGCATACATCATATTCCACTCTGCCTTTTTTCCCCAAACATCATCTCCCTTAATCCCATTGCTGTTTAAATACGTTCCATTAGCAATCGTATCCGTGACGGCTTTTACAATGGTTTCAATTCCATTGGCATCTTTGAATTTCTTGGTTTCAACAGCAGGAATTTGCAACTCATGTGCCATGCGCAAACCAAGCATTCCCTCTTTGTTGTCTTTGAATTGTACATTCATCTTGGCTGTCAACCTAGTTACGCGATCAATAACCCAATATCCATTCAATGCTTTGAAGTAATACCGGGTTTCCTCATTCAACAAGGTATTCTCTTTGTGATCGTTCCAATAAGCATCGTATCTAAGAAACCCAGTTGTTCCGCTTTTCATTTCCAATATTTTACCCATGCGGATGTTGCCATACAAATGTTTTTTATCCGCAGGTATGGCAAACGAATTGTTCCAAAAATCCAACCCATTAACATCGCCAAAATTCAACCACAAACCCAAATGATGGGGATGATCGGTTGGTTCTCCTGCAAGGGGTGTAACCGGATATCCTCTGGTAATCATCGTACCGTTAGGTGCATGAATGGGATAAAGAACAGGCTTAGCAATTGTATCTGGAAAAAAGAAATTGGTAAAAAATTTACCATCGATGGTTACATGTACAAGGGGGTTCTTGGTATCTTGAGTTAATAATACCTTACTAGGCTGAGCATATACCGCAACAGCAAATAAAAAAAGTGAAACGAGGAAAGAAATCTTTTTCATCCGTATAAATTAGAGTACTATAAATATACTGATGAATAGATGCAAATCATCAGATCTTGCTCAGCAGGGCGTCCCCCATAGCTTGAGTTCCCAATATTTTTTCAGCAGGTGTAGTTGCATCCGCTATATCCCGGGTTCTATACCCGTCTTTTAATACAGCATCCACTGCTGCAATAATGGCTTCTGACTCTGCTTTCAAGCCAAATGATATATCCAGCAACAAAGCTGCAGAAAGAACAGATGCCAATGGATTCGCAACTCCTTTTCCAGTTATGTCATGAGCAGATCCGTGAATAGGTTCATAAACACCTGTCCCATCTCCAATGGAAGCTGAGGCCAACATCCCCATTGATCCGGCAATTTGTGAAGCCTCGTCGGTAAGAATATCCCCAAATAAATTCGCAGTAACCACTACATCAAACTTCTTCGGGTCTTTGATCAATAGCATCGCAGTGGCATCTACAAACTGATGTTCCACTTCTACGTCGGGATATTCCAAAGCAATTTTTTGAATAACCTCTCGCCACAAGCGACTGGTTTCAATCACATTTGCTTTGTCGACTGAACACAGTTTTTTTCTTCGGGTACGCGCAGCATCAAATGCCTTACGTGCAATACGTTCTACTTCGAAGCGACTGTACTGTGCAACATCGTAAGCGGTATCTCCATTGTCTTTGCGACCCTTCTCTCCGAAATAAATATCACCGGTCAATTCCCTGAAAAACAAAATATCTGCGCCTTTTAAAATCTCCGGCTTGATACTTGATGCACCTAGAAGTTCATCAAAAAGTTTAATGGGTCGAAGATTGGCATACAAGCCCAACTCTTTTCTCATTTTCAACAACCCCTGCTCTGGTCTTACTTTGGCAGAAGGATCGTTATCGTATTTGGGATGCCCAACAGCTCCAAACAAAACGGCATCCGAAGCTTTCATCTTTTCAAGCGTCACATCTGGCAAAGGCTGTCCAGTTGCCTCAATAGCAACGTGGCCAATCAATGCTTCATCGTATTCAAACGTATGATTGAATTTTTCAGCAATACGATCCAAAACTAATTTTCCTACGGCAGTCACTTCCTGCCCAATACCGTCTCCGGGAACAATGAGAATTTTCTTATGCATAAATCACAATAAGTTTAACATTTTTTGAGTAGCCTTGATTGCCGCTACGGTCTGATCGCTGTCCAAGCCACGCGTTTTGAACTCTCGACCTTTATAATCCCACGTGATGATGGTTTCGCAAAGTGCATCACTCTTTCCACCTGGTGGAATACGAACGGCATAATCCGTAAGAACTGCGAGTGGTAATTTCTTTTTCTTGTAAATCGACCTCAAGGCATTCATGAATGCATCGTACTGACCGTCCCCTTGCGCATGCTCTTCAAATACTTCGCCTTGAATATCAATTTGCAATGTAACGGAAGGTTTTAAATCCTTAGAATGTGTGAGTACATAATTTTCAATCTTCACTTTCTCTTGTATCGCACTGCTATCCAAGACATCTGAAATGATATAAGGTAAATCGGATTGTGTAACTACTTCTTTTTTATCTCCGAGCTCAATGATGCGCTGTGTAACTCGCTTCAATTCTGCATCCCCCAATTCTATACCCAATTGAGCTAAATTGTTTTCGATATTCGACTTCCCACTGGTTTTACCCAATGCATATTTACGTTGTCTGCCAAAACGTTCCGGCATCAAAT
>JBEDAP010000045.1:0-4746 GCA_041177705.1 Bacteroidota bacterium | reverse complement strand
CAATAATTCCGGCTGAAATCCTATCGACTTTGATAAAGAAATTTCTGAAAACAAACCTACATGATATCCGTACTCAAATCCATTTTTAAACTGAAGTCCGGTTAGGCCCGTGATATTACTTCCCAGTTTTGCACCGATTTTAAAACCCTGTGCATAGGTTGCTGAAAGAAAAAACAAGCATGCTGAGAATACGATTGCTTTTTTCATATGTATTGATTTAGAGATATAAAGTTACATGCGAGCTTGATAAAGAAAATCTAAAAAGTGAATCCTATAGACACATTGAAAATATGAGCTGTGGTATTGGACGAAGTTGATTGTCCCAGGTAATGCACCCAATTATATCCACCCGAGAGGGAAAAAACATCTTTATACCAACTCAAAGATCCTGATAGAGAAAACGTCTGCAAACTATACTGATATTGAACATCCTCTGAATCAATTTTATATCTTTTTATAATTCGTTCAAAATCATTTTGTCTATCAAGGTCATTTCTTAATCTTGGAAGACCGATTGAAATACTTTCAATGCTGTATTTCTGTGCACCAGCAACCAAACTAATTTGAGGAGTAAAAGTCAACATGTCATCTGATACAAAAACATCCGAAAACGAAAAGGCGTGAGATAGAGTACCAATCATCGAAACATCGTTCAATGTGATTCGTGAAGTATCTTTTACAAAAAAGGTGTTACCTCCTATTCGAATGGGAATAGTTGTTGCATCCAAATAATTTCCCGTTGCATACCCCAATGCAATGGAAGGACGTATCCATGTCTTTCGATACATGTAATAAGCATACACATCATGGTTATACGGAGTGGCAAGAGAATTGGCAGTATTGGTTTTTAAATAATAGGTGTAGGAAATACCATACATCGATTTTTCCCCAATACGATCGAACGATGGAGTTAAAGCCGTTTGATAAATACTGGTTTGAGCATTCTGCTTCGCCAAATAAGCAGTGGCACTCATGCCAAAACCAGATTTATGGAAATAAGAAACAGAAGGCACAAATCCATTGACGGCACTGTTGGTTTGCTGAAAGTTAAACGCTGTATTTTTCGCACTAAACAATTGGTTGGTTACGGATGCATTAACCATAAAAAAGTTTTTGGCTTGATCGGCAGAATCCAACAACCCACGAATATCATTGAGCAGGCTATCCTCTTTCATGGACTTCAAATCAGCGCGAATGGCACTGGTATCAATTTTGTTTTGGGAAAATGAAGAAAACGAGAATAGCAGCAATTGAAAAAATAAAACGGTTGCAAATAAAGGTACACGAAAACTCAAGTTGAAGCAGTTTTTCATAAGACGAACTTATGATTGTAAAGTTAACATGCAAAATTTAATGGTTTGTTAAATCAAACCAACTCCATCAAGGTTATTTCTGGAAGAATCCCAACTCTACCGGGATATCCTAAAAAACCGAAGCCGCGATTGACATAGAGGTGTTGATTGTCTTTTTTGTACAGCCCAGCCCACTGACGGTAAACGTATTGAACAGGGCTCCATCTGAAACCTGGAAGCTCAACCCCAAACTGCATTCCATGTGTATGTCCCGATAACGTAAGATCAATGTCTCTAAAATCTTTACACACTTCCGCATCCCAATGGCTGGGATCATGGCTCAATAAAATTTTGAATACATGTGAATCTGCTCCTTGATAGGCCTTGCTGAGATCTCCGTATCTACTGAAATTGGCTTTGGCTCCCCAATTTTCAACTCCTATGATCGCTATCGACTCCCCATCTTTTTCAACAGTAACATGCTCATTCAACAAGAGCCTCCACCCCATTTTACGATGAATGCTTTTTAAAGATTCCAAGTTTGCTTTCTTGTCCTCGGCATTTGTCCAGGGATGGTAATCGCCATAATCATGGTTCCCTAAAATACTATACACTCCCAAGGGGGCCTGTATTTGTGCAAAGACATCCACCAATCCTTCCATCTCCGTGGCGAGGTTGTTGACCAAATCCCCTGTAAAAAACACAAGATCAGGTTGCTGACTCATTATCTTTTCAATACCCTTTGCAACAGCTTTCTTATCCTCCAGGCTTCCGGAATGGACATCAGAAATCTGAATAATTTTTAGTCCTTTGAATGCAGAAGGTAGTGTATCAAACTTTATTTTAACTTTCTCCAACCGGTACCGATACTTATTTCCAAACCCATACAACAGTGTTCCAAACAAACCACCCCCTACTCCTATTCCAAGCCAGGAAAGAAATACAGAACGAGTGATGTTGGAATCAATTCCGGCAGGACTGCCGTTTACAATTCCAATTGCTCTTGTTCCACTCCATTGCAAGATTCTTCTGAAGTCATCAACCAGAAAAAATAATGCAGCGATGAGTTTGGCAATGAAAAAAAGAACAACTGTAGTAAAAAGATAATTTTTTACAAATACGGGGATGCGGTTAAACCCAACTATAGGTGTAATTATAAAAAGAGCTAGCGCAACTGCCGTAAATGACCAATACGCGATGTGAATGGGTAAACGCACACGCGAAGAGAGTCCGGATGTAACCAGTTTCAACGATTGAAATACATAAAAATCAATCGCCAACATGATTAAGATAAATACCCAGGATCCAAAAAGTCTTCTCATGTTTAGAAATTGATAAACTCCTTTAATTGTGTCTGAACCGCTTCCCTGGTCTTTTCATCCGCTATTCCTTCCCGATCATTCAACAACAAATCAACTTGAGAAATAGGAAGACGATTGGGATGCACAAATACTTTTAAATAATTCAAGGCTCCGGTTATATGTTCCATTCCTCGAATATTTCCACCTTTCCCTGTTGCCACGCCAGTTAGCAATGCTTTTTTATGTGGCCAGCACTTTTTGATATCAGAAATATCAATCATGTGCTTGAAAACTCCAGGATAACTCCCATTGTATTCTGGCAAAATAAAGATGAATTTTTGTGTAGGGATTAGAACTTTAGCCTCAAAATCCTTGAATCCCTGAGAGGTGTTGTCCATTTCCAGCCCTTCCAGGGTAAAAAGCTCCGCAGAAATGCCCATTTTTTTGAGTTCGGCTACATAATGCTTTCCCACCTTCAAGGAGTTGCTGTTTTCTCTGTTTGTTCCAATTACAACACTATACATATCAGCCATTTGTATACTAACATTATTTTAATTCGAATGTTCCCTAAAATAGTGCCGAAATTGTAAATTTGTCATCCTGTCATTAAAACAAGGAAAAATCATACATGGCCCGAATTATAGGTGTTGCAAATCAAAAAGGAGGCGTTGGAAAGACCACAACTGCAATTAATTTGGCGGCCAGTCTTGCTGTCCTGGAATACAAAACCCTGCTCTTGGATGCTGATCCCCAAGCCAACAGTACTTCTGGGGTAGGATTCGACTTACAAAACGTTCAGCAAAGTATTTACGACTGCATGGTCGGAGACGCAAAGGCGAAAGACAGCGTTTTGAAAACTGAAATTCCCAATTTGGATCTTATCCCTTCGCACATCGACTTAGTAGGTGCTGAATTGGAAATGATCAATTACCCCCAACGCGAAAACGTTATTAAATCCTTACTGGATGAAATTAAAGATGAATATGATTTCATCATTATTGACTGCTCCCCTTCTTTGGGATTGATCACCGTAAATGCTTTGGTAGCTGCGGATAGTGTTGTCATTCCAGTACAAGCTGAATTTTTTGCCTTGGAAGGGTTGGGAAAACTTTTAAACACCATCAAGATTGTTCAAAATAGATTGAACACAGCTTTATCGATAGAAGGTATTCTGATGACCATGTATGATGTTCGACTCCGACTTTGCAATCAAATTGTAAGCGAAGTTCGCCGGCATTTCGACGAGATGGTATTCAATACACTCATCCACCGAAACTCACGCTTGAGCGAAGCACCCAGTGTGGGTAAACCAGCAATTTTATACGATGCAGAAAGTAAGGGCGCTATCAATTACCTCAACTTAGCCAAGGAGATTCTGCAAAAGAACAATATGACCAAAATCAAAGAATCTGAAAGAACCCTAAACATAGAAGATGAGCAATAACCCCAATAAAAACAAAGATGCACTCAACAGGGGGATTCGATCTCTGCTGGGTTCCATTGATTCTGAACTCAAAAATCCAACAGGTGATATCAGATCGGAAGTACTGACTCAAAAAACATCGGTCACCAAAATACCGATAGAAGATATCAGTCCCAATCCCAAACAACCGCGTCAAGATTTTGATCCAAAAGCATTGGAAGAGCTTGCAGCATCCATTAAAATACACGACATCATTCAACCTCTCACCGTTAAGCAATTACCGAACGGTAAATACAGACTGATTGCCGGTGAACGCAGATGGAGAGCAGCAAAGTTGGCTGGAATAAATTCCGTGCCTGTTTATATCCGCGAGGCTGACGACAAAGTATCCCTGGAGTTGGGCTTGCTGGAAAATCTTCAACGCGAAAATTTAAATGCAATTGAAATTGGATTGAGTTATCAGCGCCTTGTGGATGAATGCAACATGACGCAAGAAGATGTAGCTGCGCGCATGGGAATGGATAGAAGTACGGTATCCAATTATATCCGGATGCTGAAACTACCCCCTGATATCATTGTTGCAGTTAGAAATGGAACTCTTTCTATGGGACATGCCAGAGCACTTATCAATGCCGGTGAAGTAGAAAAGCAGATGTATGTTTTCAATAACATCGTATCAAAAAAGCTTTCAGTTAGACAGACGGAAGATCTCGTTAAGCAACTATACAAG
>JBEDAP010000044.1:0-7161 GCA_041177705.1 Bacteroidota bacterium | reverse complement strand
ATCATGGATCTAATGACGAGTGTAGACGAAGCTGTTAAAAAAGTAGACGGATACATTGCTACGATGAAGGGCAACGAAATTGATTCCTTGAAAAAGACGACCAAGAAACTCAACGAACAATTAAAAACTCTTCGTGAATTCATCAATGGTGTTCCTCAAACCAAACAAGGGTACGGACAGGTTCCTCAAATCACCGTGATGAATCAATACCAACAAGCCAACTCAGCCATCTCTTCCAAATCTGTTGAACCCGGAGCTCAAGAAAAGATGTTGGTAGAGCGTGCCGCCGGACTCATCAACGAAGCGGTTCAAAAAGCCGATACATTCAAAAACGGAATCTGGAAGCAATACCAGGAGCAGGTAAGAGGAGCGAAGTTGGATCCTTTCGGGTTGTGAGTTTTGAGTTGTGGGTTGTGGGTTAGTTACAAAAAACGAATCCCCTCTTCGAATAAGGAGGGGATTTTTATAATAAAATGAACCCAAAACTCACAACTCAAAACCCACAACTCAATTCCTCCCCACCAAAAACCGAAACGGCTTGAATTCAGATGATTTCAGGGCTTTACCCAATTGAACAGCATCGTGATATATCTTATGCTTGTTCATATCAATAAGTTCGTAGGCAACAGATAAGGAAGACAATGATTCTGCTTCTTTCAATAAACGGTTGAGACACTCGACTTCTTTTTCCATGTCGAATGTTCGCATTTCATACTCCTTCTTGAGCAACAGTAAATCTCTCTTATACTTTTTCATAACTCAATACCCTACCATTCCTTTTTTATTGGTGGGACAACCACAATTGTTTTTATTCAAAACACTACAGGACCCCAACGCCAGTAAAAACAAAAGAACAAAACAAAAGTTTATGAAACGATTTGATTGCATCCGAATGCTAATTTACATTTTTCATTTAACTTGAACGCATCAGCTATCCAGATCTTCAAAAGTAAAACGTTAAACCTATCTCAACACTCCCGCATATAAAAACCCGAAAAGTTTTGGTGGCTCCCCTCGACTGGGGGCTGGGACATGCGTCGCGCTGCATCCCACTGATTCACTACTTATTATCGATACACTGGGAAGTTGTTCTAGCTGGCGAGGGTTCTTCTGCCGAATTACTTAAACAAGAATTTCCAAACCTGCGACTCATCCCCCTTCAGGGATATAGAATCACCTACCCCAAAAACGGGAAATGGCTAATCTTACACCTGATTACTCAAATTCCCAAAATCATTCGCATTATTCGATATGAAAAAGAATGGCTAACCAATCTGCTAAGAAAAGAGGAATTTGATTTTATCATCAGCGATAATAGATACGGACTAAATTCCAAAGATTGCTATTCGATCCTGATTACCCATCAATTGCAAATCATCAGTGGCATGGGTAAATCCATAGACGCTCTTCTGCAGAAAATGCTTTACCCGCTGATCCATCGTTTTAATCTATGCTGGATTCCGGATTCAGGAAGTGAAAGCAATCTAGCCGGACTCCTTTCACATCCATACATACTTCCTAAGAATGTAAAATACATAGGACCACTTTCACGATTAAAAGCTGTAGATGCAACTCAACAAAAAGGCATCCTCGTTCTTCTGTCCGGACTTGAACCACAAAGAACCCAGTTAGAAGAGAAACTGCTTGAACAATTAAGCCAATTAGACTTGCCAGTAACATTTGTAAGGGGAATACCTGTGGAAGGGACAAGGGACGAGGGACGAGGGACAAGGGACAAGGGACAAGGGACGAGGGACAAGGGACAAGGGGAAGGGGAAAAGGGAATAGGGAATAGAGAAACATCCAACCCCACAACCCACAACCCAAAACCCAAAACTCAAAACCCACAACTTAACTTCATGACCTCCGCCGAATTGGAGAAAGCTCTGCCCAATTGTTCGATAGTCATCTGCCGATCAGGCTATTCCTCCATAATGGATCTATTGAAGGTTCAGAAAAAGGCAATATTGATTCCTACACCCGGACAAACAGAGCAAGAATATTTAGCCAAACGCTTATCCGAAATGGGTGTTTTTGTGAGCCAAGATCAGGAAAATCTAAATTTATCTCAGGCACTGGCAGACTGCCAAAGCAGCAATCCAGCCTTTATTTCACTAAATTTTGAGGAATTCAAAAAAGCCTTTCAAGAATTGGGAATTTCATAAACCAATTCAGTCCCAAACTGTTTTTTTTATTTACCTTGTTTCCCCTCTTAAAAACGAAATTCAAGACACATGAGAAAGCTTAGCTTATCGATTTTCTTTGCTTGCCTAGGCCTATCTCTTTTCGCTCAACCCACCTTTCCAGTGAATGGTGTAGGCGATGAAAGAGATGTTACCTACGCATTCAAAAATGCAACCATTGTAAAAGATGCAACCACATCTCTAAAAAACGCAACCCTGTTGGTTCGAAATGGAAAAATTACCGGGATCGGAACCAACCTCAGTATCCCAACGGAAGCCATTGTTATTGATTGCAGTGGAAAAACCATTTATCCATCGTTTATCGATGTCTATGCCGATTACGGCATACCCAGCGCAACTTCTGCGTCCGGTGGAATGGGTCGAAATAGTTTCTTTACCGTGCAACTCAATTCCAATCAAAAAGGAGCATACGGTTGGAACCAGGCAATCAAAGCAGATGTGCATGCATCCGAAATTTTTTCAGTAGATGACGCCAAAGCCAAAAGCATGCGTGATATCGGATTTGGCGCTGTACTCACACATCAAAAAGATGGAATCGCCAGAGGTACAGGCACCTTGGTTACCCTCGGATCGCAAAAGGAAAACCTAGTAATCATCAAAGAGAAAGCCTCTGCACATTACTCCTTAAGTAAAGGAACTTCCACGCAATCTTACCCTTCTTCTATGATGGGTACAATTTCCTTGTTGAGACAAACCTACTTGGATGCCAATTGGTATAAAAACAACAAAGAAAAAGAAGGAGTAAATCTCAGTCTCGCTGCATGGAACAACAATCAAAATCTTCCACAGATATTTGAAGCCAACGACAAATGGAACGTACTCCGTGCCGATCGCATCGGAGATGAATTCGGAGTTCAATACATCATCAAATCAAGTGGCAACGAATACCAGCGAGCAAAAGAAATTGCTGCTACAGGTGCAACCTTGATCGTTCCTCTCAATTTCCCTATGGCCATGGACGTAGAAGATCCGAACGATGCGCGCTTTGTGTCCGTTGCCGACATGAAGCACTGGGAACTAGCTCCTACTAATGCTGCCGTTTTAGAAAAAACAGGAATTCCTTTCTGTTTAACCACAGCAGATCTTCGCTCCCCCGCTGCATTCATGGGAAATCTTCGCAAAGCACTTGAACATGGACTCTCTGAAAGCAAAGCATTGGAAGCGTTAACAACAGTTCCAGCTAAAATTTTAGGAGTTGAAAATTCAATAGGCTCCTTGGATCAAGGCAAGCTCGGAAACTTCATCATTACTACCGGAAATATTTTCAGCGAAAAAACTTCGATTTTAGAGAATTGGGTTCAAGGAAAAAAATATTCCATCAAAACAGATAAATGGAGTGATCCTGCCGGTAACTACTCCATCGTAGTTACAGGCGCTCAAGGTTCTAAAAACTTTAACCTGCAAGTAAAATCAAGCAGCGCAGCCAATGTTATTGGTACAGATACTGTAACAGCAAAATTCAGCTTCGATGGCAAACAAGTGAAACTGAATTTCACTCCAGAAAAAAAATCCAGAAACATGTTACGCCTGAGTGGAATGGATAATGGTGGAGTGTGGAATGGTTACGGTGAAGATGCAGAGGGCAACAAACTCACCTGGACAGCCACCCCGCAATCCATGGCCTCGGCTTCAATAACAGATACAACCAAAAAGAAAGAACCTGCAAAACTTGGAGCCATTACCTATCCATTTACAGCTTATGGCTGGACGGAAGCTCCACAAAAAGAAACATTACTTTTTAAAAACGCCACGGTATGGACCAGCGATGAGCAAGGCAAATTAGAAAATACAGATGTCTTAATCAAAGATGGTAAAATTACTCAAGTAGGAAAGAACATTCAGGAAGCCAGCGCAAAAGTGATCGACGCTACAGGGAAGCACATCACACCCGGCATCATCGATGAACATTCGCACATTGCAGCTGCCTCCATCAATGAAGGCGGACAATCAGTAACTTCTGAAGTTCGCATCGCGGATAATTTAAATCCGGATGACATCAACATCTATCGCCAATTGAGTGGGGGTGTTACCTCATCCCATATATTACACGGCAGTGCCAATACCATCGGTGGACAAACCCAATTGATTAAACTCAGATGGGGAGCAGACGACAATACGCTGAAATTTGAAGGATCGGATGGCTTCATCAAATTTGCTTTGGGAGAAAACGTTAAACGTTCATCATCCACATCAGGAAATGTTCGCTTCCCAGATACACGCATGGGAGTTGAACAAGTATTGGCTGATGCATTCAGCAGAGCCAAAGACTACGAAGCATCCATCAAAGCTGCTTCAACTGCTGAACAAACTTCGGCGAAAGGTAAAAAGATTTCTACAGCTGTTGATCCATACTCGCAAGTAAGAAGAGATCTTGAATTGGAAGCTCTTGTTGAAATCATGAATAAAAAACGTTTCATCACCTGTCACTCCTACGTGCAAAGCGAAATCAATGCAGCCATGAAAGTGGGTGAGAAATATGGTTTCTCGTTCAATACATTCACACATATCTTAGAAGGATATAAAGTAGCGGATAAAATGAAAGCTCATGGAGCAGCAGCTTCTACCTTCTCTGATTGGTGGAATTACAAGATGGAAGTGATCGATGCCATTCCTTACAACGCTGCACTGATGACACAAGTGGGATTGAATGTCGCGATCAATTCAGATGACGCAGAAATGGCAAGACGCTTGAATCAGGAAGCCGCTAAGAGTATTAAGTTCGGCGGTATGTCTGAAGTAGATGCCTTGAAAATGGTCACCATCAACCCAGCTAAAATGCTCCATGTAGATAACCGCGTAGGAAGTATCAAAGCAGGTAAAGACGCAGATATCGTTCTCTGGAGTGATAATCCACTCAGCATTTATGCCAAAGCAGAAAAAACGATTGTAGACGGTGTTGTTTACTTCGACAGACAGAAAGATGCTGAAATGAGAAAACAGATGAACGCGGAACGCATCCGGTTGATTCAAAAAATGAACGGTGAAAAAAGATCAGGTGCACCCACAGCAGCTCCAACACCCAGTTACTCGGTTTTATTGAACTGCGGAGATCACGATCACAGTCACGGTCTGTTAACCATCGAACAGAATTAATGAAATTCAAAAGAAACGTCATGAAAAAAATAATTTTCATTTTACTCATTAATGCAGTTCCTTTTCTAGTGAACGCGCAAGAGAATGTATATCCGGCCAAGAAGCAAGAAGGCACGATAGTCATCAGCAATGGAACCATCCATGTTGGAAATGGCCAAGTGCTTTCCAATTCATCGGTGGAAATCAAGGATGGCAAAATAACTGCAATTGGCTCTTCCATTTCTACCAGCAATGCAACAGTGATTGATGCCAAGGGGAAACATATATATCCCGGCCTCATTGCATCCATTTCCAATTTAGGATTGGTGGAAGTCAACTCGGTACGCGCCACATCAGACGTAACTGAAATTGGAACGTACAATCCTTCAATCCGCTCTTTGGTGGCGTACAATACTGATTCCAAAGTAATCAATACGCTTAAAGCAAATGGAATTACGCATGCGAACATCGTTCCGCAAGGAGGCATCATCAGCGGTTCCGCTTCGGTAGTGCAATTGGATGCATGGAACTGGGAAGATGCAGCATATACCAAAGATCATGCGATTCACCTCAATCTACCTGACCTCTACAGCAGACCTAATCCATATGCAGCATTTCTAGGAACTGCATCCCCTCAAGGTGATCCGGTTAAAAGAGGTCTTGAACAAATCGAAGAAATAAAAACCTTCTTCAGAGAAGCCAAAGCCTATGGCACAGAAACCAAGCATGCTAAAGCAAATTTAAAAATGGAAGCTGTTCAAGGCTTATTCACCAAAAAACAAAAACTCTTTATTCATTGCAACGTAGTAAGAGAAATTTTAGCTGCCATGGATTTCAAAAAAGAGTTTGGATTTGATATTGTTTTGGTGGGTGCATCTGAAAGTGTACAAGTAGCCGACCTCTTAAAGAAAAATGATATCCCGGTAATCCTCAGTCAAATGCATGCGCTTCCTACGTTGGCTGATGACGGAGTGGACCTTCCGTATCAAACTCCGGCCCTGTTGCAAAAAGCAGGCGTTTTATTTGCAATCAACGATGAAGATGGTCAGCATCGTGGTAAAAACTTACCCTTCAATGCTGGAACAGCAGTAGCATATGGATTATCAAAAGAAGAAGCGCTTTCTTCAATCACGCTGAATGCAGCAAAAATATTAGGGATTGCTGATCGCACAGGTTCGATTGAAGTTGGAAAAGACGCCAACATTGTTGTAAGCGAAGGCGATATTCTCGATATGAGAAGCAGTCAGGTTACCACCGTATTGATTGGAGGTCGCAATGTAAGCTTAGACAACAAACACAAGCAGCTCTACGAAAGATATAAATACAAATACGGGGTGAATTAATACCCCCTTACATCTTTCCCTTCCATGAAATTGATGAACGCTCTATTCACCACCCGGTTTCCACCGGGTGTTGGATAGTTGCCGGTAAAATACCAGTCGCCTTTGTTAGCGGGACAAGCATCATGCAAGTTTTCTATCGTCTGGAAAATTACTTCTACTGGAAGTTGAACATCATCCGGCGTAATCAACTGGGCTATTTTGGCTGCAATTTCTTCAGGTGAAAATGGACTATAAATCTGCTTCACAACGTTCTCCGTATGCAATTGATTGCTGCGATCCAATTCTTTGCATTTACGCAAAAGATCATCCAACAACCCAAGTTTGCCTCTATCCTTCAAAAGTGCTATGGCAGCCTTGAAGGCAATAAAATCACCCATCTTGCTCATATCGATTCCATAACAATCCGGGTAACGAATCTGAGGAGCTGAAGAAACAATAATAATTTTCTTGGGCTTCAAACGAGAAAGCATTTTTACAATGCTTTCTTTCAAGGTTGTTCCCCTCACAATAGAATCATCAATCACTACCAACGTATCTACGTC
>JBEDAP010000043.1:0-5633 GCA_041177705.1 Bacteroidota bacterium | reverse complement strand
TCAGACACTTGCAACTTTAGCTGGGCATCGTTTTGAAGCTGAGCACGAAGTAGCTCCTGCCATTCCGGTTGTGCAGAAATAAAGTTCAAAGCTGAATTCTATTCAGTTCGTTGTGCAATGCTGTGATTTCCACACTTAATTCACTATTCACTGCCTTTATTTTGAGGTAACACTAAATTCATATTTTATTCATGTTTGATACCAAACTTCGGTAAAACGAAACGGTATGAACAAAAATTCTATTATTTCCTCTCACACCAGAAAACTCTTGCAAGCAGGAGTATTTGATTGTCTTTCTGATGAGTTCATTTCTCGAGTTCACCATTTGCTTCTTTATCCTGAATTATCAGAAAAAGAGTACTGTATTATCATTCAATATTGGAGAAAAGGAAACTATTGCCTTGGTTTTTCAACAATGCAACTATTGCAAGAAACCAATCAAATTTTAAGTAGACTCGGAATGCCTTTAATCGAAGAGGATTTCTTGGAGTTTATCATTGATTGATTCCGTTTATAGTAAATTAATCTTGGATTAATGATTTGTTCATAAAGAGGTTTGAAATTTAGTAAACCATTTCTTATGAACAAACGCAAATTAGACGCCGTAATCATCAGCGATGTACATTTAGGAACTTTCGGTTGTCATGCTACTGAGTTGGTATCTTATCTCAGAAGCATTGAAACCAATCTTTTGGTATTGAACGGCGATATCATCGACATCTGGCAGTTTAGCAAGCGATTTTTCCCTAAAACTCATATGCAGGTCATCAAGGAAATATTCAGCATGATGTCTAAGGGGACAAATGTTGTTTATATAACGGGGAATCACGATGAGTCATTGCGCAGATACAGTGGATTGCGACTCGGAAATTTTCAGTTACAGGATAAGGCGGTTATCGATTTTAATGGATCCAAGACATGGATTTTTCACGGAGATGTATTTGATGCAACCACCAAGGGGAGTGCAAAATTATTAGCCAAATTGGGTGGACATGGATACGATATGTTGATTTTATTGAATCGAATGATCAATTGGTTTTTGGAACTAATCGGCAGAGAGAAAATGAGCTTTAGTAAAAGCGTAAAGAATAGTGTGAAGAAAGCCGTCTCTTGGATTGCAAACTTCGAACAGACTGCCGCTGAGTTGGCCATTGAAAATGGGTACACGCATGTAGTTTGTGGCCATATTCATCAGCCTCAAATCCGCAATATTAAAAATGAAAACGGTTCAGTTGTTTACATGAATAGTGGGGATTGGATCGAGAATTTAACTTCATTGGAATACCATGAACATGAATGGAGTATTTATCAGTTTCACGAGGAAAAATTGGAAACTAAAGTAGTTTCTAAAATGGGTATAGAAGCTGGCATTCCTGAATTCAATGTATTAACTGATGAAGTAGCGCATATATTTTACAGTTCTTTGAGAATTACGAGCAACCTATGAAAATTTTTTATGCTATTCAGGCAACGGGGAACGGACATATCAGCAGGGCAGCTGAACTGTATCCTTATTTACAAAAATATGGCGAAGTAGATTTTTATTTAAGTGGGTCTAATTACGGATTAAAAACGCAATTACCTATTGCATATCGCAGCAGAGGTCTCAGCTTGGCATACAATCAAGCCAATGGTTCAGTGGATATTCGGAGAACATTCAATAACATCAAGTTGCGAAAACTGATTAAGGAAGCTAAGCAACTTCCATTGCATAAATACGATTTGATACTGAACGATTTCGAATTTTCTACTTCATTGGCCTGTATGTTGAAAGGTTTGCCTTCGATACATGTTGGTCATCAAGCAAGCTTTCAAAGTAGACTTGTTCCACGTCCCCCAAGTAAGGATATCATTGGTGAATGGATTTTAAAACATTTTGTTCGATCTGAAAAACACATCGGATTTCATTTTAAACAATACGACACCGATATTTATCCACCAGTAATTAAAACATCAATATTGCGAGCCAGGCCTTCGAATGAGGGGCATATTACTGTTTACTTATCTCAATATTCGGATCAATTCCTATTTGAGCAGTTGTCGCTATTAACACAACACAAGTTTCATGTTTTTTCTTCACGAGTGGAATCGATATATGAAGAGCAAAATGTTACTTTTTTTCCTGTGAATGGCGACTTATTTTCTAAAAGTATGATTCTATCGCAAGGAGTAATTACCGGTGCGGGATTTGAAACACCTGCGGAGGCTTTGTATTTGAATAAGAAATTAATGGTCATACCCTTAAAGGGTCAGTATGAGCAAAAATGCAATGCAGCGGCATTACTTGATTATGATGTAACCGTATTGGAACGAATTGATGGCTTCTTTGCTACACATTTCACACAATGGATTCATGATACCAATCCCATACTTCTGGATAGTGTTTATCCCATTCCATTGTTGATGGAGAAGATCTTTGGGTGTTCTCCCGCTCGAATGGATGAACTTCACGATGTAGTCGTTCCACTTATCCCTAAAAGTATCATGCATTAAAGGGGATTAGCGACTCTTGGAATAAACAAAATCGTGCTTGTTATAGGGTTTAATTGATTTATATTTAAATCCTATAATTATGCGTAGTAAGCATTTTTACATCCGACGTTCTCATCGATACTTAGGTATAGTATTGGGTGTTCAATTTTTGATGTGGACCCTAGGCGGATTGTATTTCAGCTGGAGCAATATGGATGAAATACATGGGGATTTCCAGCGGAAAAATTCACCCTTGCTATCTGCGGATATCAAGTTGGTTTCTCCCAGTCAGGTTATGGATTCCATCAAGGCTGTCCATCAAGTAGATTCTTTGGTTTCCATTCAGCTAATCGAGATTTTAGGAAAGCCATATTATCAGGTAAGATGCATTACGGCTATGCAAGGATCGGGTATGGAGCATCATGATCATGGTATCATGAATCATTTGGCTGATGCAGTAACGGGAAGTTTACGACCTCCATTGAGTAAAGAGGAGTCTGTGAAGATTGCTGTTGCTCATTTCAATGAGAAAGCTGATATAAAGCAAGTGGAATATTTATCGGAGGTAGACAGTCATCATGAATACAGGGAAAGTCCGCTTCCGGCCTATCAAATAGAATTTGATCATCCATCCAAAACCCGAGTTTATGTCTCTACGGAGTTGGGTACGGTAGAAAAGTTTAGAAACCAGAAATGGAGAATCTTTGATTTTCTCTGGATGATGCACACCATGGATTATGAGGGAAGGGACAATTTTGGAAACCTGGCTTTACGGGTCTTTTCTATTTTTGGATTGATTACCGTACTCAGTGGATTTTTACTCTTTTTTGTGAGTGCTAAATGGAGTAGAAAATAGAATTGAGTTTAATTCGTTGAGATCAGTATTCGTGGCTAAGATTTTTCTTGAGTATCCAGATCAATATGCGTTTGATTCAATACAAGAGAATTGTAAATTCATTTTACCAAAATAAATGCACATGAAAGTCTATCAACTTTTACTCGGCTTCATTTTATTCGGTTTATTGACGAAAGCTCAGGACACGCTGCCAATTTACCGTAAACTGGCTGAGATAGCCGTTATCGATCAGAAAGTAATGATACCGATGCGTGATGGAGTTCGATTGGCAACGGACATATATAGACCCAAGGGGGATGGTCGTTATCCTCTTATTCTATCTCGTACTCCTTATAATTTTAATAGCTGGGTGGATGGCAAGATGACTGCACGTAGCTTTGAGGAAGCATACGAAGCTGTGAAGCGTGGCTATGCTTTTGCCATTCAAAACGAGCGAGGAAGATTTTTTTCGGAAGGGGAATGGGATATTTTGGGAACACCTCTTACGGATGGTGATGATGCTTTCACTTGGTTTGCATCCCAGACTTGGTCGAACGGAAAAATCGGGCTCATCGGTTGTTCATCTACCGCAGAATGGCAAATGGCGGTGGCATCTCAAAATCACCCTGCACTGGCTGCAATCGTCGCACAAGGGTATGGTGCAGGCGTTGGCAAAGTGGGAAGGTTTCAGGAGCAGGGCAATTGGTACAGAGGTGGTGCTCAGCAAATGCTATTCACTTCTTGGCTGTATGGAACGCAGAATGATACCTATCGTCCTACGCTTCCAAAAAATATGACGCAACAGGATTTGATCCGAATTTCAAGGTTCTACGATATGGGTACTGAAATGCCTTCCGTGGATTGGGCCAAGGCGTTTAATCATCTTCCCGTAAGCGAAATCATCCGCAATGTGGATGGACAAAATGGTGTCTATGAAAAGATGATTACCCGTAAGCCGAATGATCCTGCTTGGTATACCGGCGGACTCTGGCATGAAACCATGCCCATTCAAATTCCAGGGTATTGGTTTGTATCTTGGTTTGATGTCTCATCTGGACCAAACATCGAGTTGTTCAACCAAGTGCGCAACAGTGCAAAAAATAAAAGTATAGCGGACAATCAATATTTGGTTATTGCTCCCGTGTTGCATTGTTCGTATAAGCGAGCTACTGCCGATACCAAGGTGGGTGATTTAAGTGTAGGTGATGCCCGACTCAATTACGATGAACTTACATGGTCGTGGTTCGATTTGCACCTCAAAGGACAGGCCAATGATTTTAAACAGAAGAACCCACGTGTTCGCTACTATACCATGGGTTCCAATACATGGCAATCTGCAGATAGTTTTCCATTGCCCGGAACGAAGATGCAAGAGATGTGGCTTTCAAGTGGAGGACATGCCAATACCCGCAATGGGGATGGAGCTCTTGCAGCCAAAACACCTGCTAAAGATCAACCCGATACATTTACCTATGACCCAATGAATCCTGTACCATCTCTAGGTGGAAATGTTTGCTGCACGGGGAATGCCATTAAAGGAGGATCTTTTGATCAGTCGCAGATGGAACTTCGAGATGATATCTTGGTCTATACTTCAGATGTACTTTCAGAGGGATTGGAAGTAACAGGATTTATTGAATCAACGCTGTATGTTTCTTCTACCGGGGCGGATACTGATATTACGTTAAAGCTCATTGATGTGCATCCAGATGGTAAGGCGTATAATCTCGATGAAACGATTCAGCGTTTGCGTTATCGTGAAGGTTATGATAAAGAGGTTTTTATGGAAAAGGGGAAAGTGTATAAGGTGAATATGAGTCCGATGGTAACCAGCAATTATTTTGCACCGGGACACCGCATACGTGTTGAAATTTCGAGCAGTAATTTTCCGCGTTTTGATCGCAACTTAAATACCGGAGGGAATAATTACGACGAATCAAAAGGTGTTGCTGTGCAAAACACCATTCATCATTCTAAGGCATATCCTTCTGTGGTTCGACTTCCCATTGCGCCTAAGTAGTAAACCGCTGTTATTCTTTTTTTAAGGAAAATAGTAATAATAGGTTTATAAACTGTATAAGTATTCAGGCTCATACCTTAAAGTCCATTTAGCACTTAAGGGAATTGGTTAGTCCGAAATTTTTGTTCTGATTTTCTTGATGTAGGATTCGCTGAGTCCTGTTTCTTCAGAAATTTTACTCACGCTGATACCAGCTTTTCTCATTTCAATTACTTTTTCCAGTCGGAGTTTTTGAATGATGGAGCCCGGCTTTTCGGGTTCGATAAGTTTGTAAATATGGCTGTTGTTGGTATTGAAGTGATCGGT
>JBEDAP010000042.1:0-5666 GCA_041177705.1 Bacteroidota bacterium | reverse complement strand
GTATTTGACATTTGTGAGAAGAGAAGGATCTAATGGAGATGCTACAGGAGTAGAAGTAGAAACAATTCCTTTTTTCTTTTGAGCATTTCCAACTAGAACTGCAAAAATTAAAATTATAAAGCCGATTAATTTTCTCATATGAATTTATCTATTAAAATTTTTAAGAGCTACTTCGTCAATTGCGAATGGGCTTGCCGCCTTTTAATACGGATTGGATACGCTCGAGCGTCTTTTTTTCGCCACACAGACTCAAAAAGGCTTCACGCTCAATATCCAGCAAATAGCGTTCTGAAACCCGGGTAGGCTCGCTCAAGTCACCCCCACACATAACAAAAGCTAATTTCTTAGCTACAAGTGCATCATGCTCGGTTGCATATCCGGCTTCTCGCATCACATGAATACCTGCAAGCAAGGGACCCAATCCGGATTTGCCCAAAACCTTGATATCGGTTCGTTGTTGTGGCATGACATACCCACTTTCGTACATCTCCAAAACAGAACGTTTTGCTTCGGCAATTCTTCGGCTTTGATTCATAACAACTTCATCCAATCCTTTGCGCATTACACCCAATGAATAGGCCTCATAAGCAGAAGTTGCCACTTTGGCTGTTGCTATGGGAATGAATCTATTTTTCAACGTTATAGTTTCTGGCTCATCTTCATGCATATCATCTGCAGCACGCAATGCAAATTCTTTGGTTCCTCCACCACCTGGAATCAGACCCACACCCAATTCAACCAGTCCTATATAAGTTTCAGCTGCAGCACATATTTTATCAGCATGAAGGCTCAACTCACATGCTCCACCCAATGACAATGCATGTGGAGCAACTACCACAGGAACTGCTGAGTATCGAGTTCGCATCATGGTGTTTTGAAACATGGCAATCGCCATATCAAGCTCGTCGTATTCCTGTTCAATAGCTAGCATGAAAATCATCCCTACGTTGGCTCCTGCAGAAAAATTATTTCCCTCGTTTGCAATAACCAACCCTTTGTATTTTTCCTCTGCCAACGAAATACTTTTCTGAATCCCTTCCAGCACTTCACCTCCTATCGTTCCCATTTTGGTATACCACTCCAAGCCCAATACATCGTCGCCCAGGTGATAGGTTCGACATACACTGTTCTTCCACACTGTTTTGGAATCAAAATTTCGCATTACAATAAATGCCTTTTCTTGTCCGGGCGCATAGATTGATTCGTAAGTTCCAGTCAATGGAGAATAGCATTGTTTTTGCCCATCGACAATTCGGTAAAAATAGGTAACTCCTTTTGCCAACATTTCAGCAACCCAGGGAGCAGCTTTAAATCCAGCTTTCTCCATTTGAGTGAGGGTAGACTGTACACCCAGAGCGTCCCAGGTTTCAAAAACTCCAATCTCCCAGCCAAAGCCCGCCATCAATGCTTGATCAATACTATAGACATGATCAGAAATTTCAGGTATGCGATGCGTTACATATGCAAACAAATTATAGTGGAAGCTCCGATAAAAAGCACCTGAGGGATCGGAAGAAGAACAAAGCATTTTGATTCGATCACTGAGTTGATCCACGGCCTTGGCAGCGTCCAGGGAAGCATATTTTGGCTTTTTCCGCTTACCGTATTCCATGGTTTTTAAATCCAATGTGAGGATTTCCTTTTCACCGGAATCTGTTTTTGTTTTCTTAAAAAAACCATTTCCTGTCTTATCACCCAGCCAATTGCGGTTTATCATTTCGCTTAGCCAGGAAGGAACTTTGAAAATTTCACGCTCTGCATCGTGCATGCAATTGGCATAGAGTCCATTTGCCACATGTACCAACGTATCCAAACCTACTACATCGGAGGTCCGGAATGTTGCAGATTTAGGACGACCTATGATCGGTCCTGTTAATGTGTCAATTTCGTCAATACCAAGGCCTAGATCTTCCATGAGACGGAAAACCGACATGATGCTAAACATACCGATGCGATTGGCGATGAATCCAGGTTCGTCTTTGCAGAGAACTGTTGTTTTTCCTAAAAACAAATCGCCATATTCCATCAAGAAATCAATCACCCATTTTTCTGTTTTGGGCGTCGGGATGATTTCTAACAATCGCAAATATCGAGGGGGGTTGAAAAAATGGGTTCCACAGAAATGCTTTTGGAAATCATCAGACCTTCCCTCCGCCATCAGATGGATTGGAATTCCAGAAGTGTTGGAGGAGATCAGTGAGCCAGGCTTTCGAAGCGCATCCACTTTTTCATATAAACTCTTTTTGATATCGAGTTTTTCCACAACCACCTCAATGATCCAATCACAGGTAGAAATTTTACCAAGATCGTCTTCAAAATTGCCCGTGGTAATATGCTTAACCACATCTTTGGTAAAAACCGGTGATGGATTGGATTTGATAGCTGCTTGAAGAGAACCATTGACCAATGCATTGCGCTTAGTAGCATTGTCGGAATCAGAACCAGGGGCTGGAATATCTAACAATAGAACAGGAATTCCAACTCCTGCAAAATGACAAGCTATTCGAGATCCCATCACACCACTTCCCAAAACAGCTACTTTCTTGATATGTGGTTTCATATGCAAACGTTTATGTTACTTTCCAACCGCCTTTTGCAATTTCTCCTGCACCAACAAAATGAAGTTTGCCATCTTGATCTTCTGCCATGAGAATCATACCATTGCTATCGATTCCCTTCATTTTACGTGGAGCGAGATTTGCAACAACTACAACCGCCTGACCAACAATTTGTTCAGGTTCAAAAAAGGGAGCAATACCAGATAAAATAGTTCTTTTTTCAAATCCGAGATCAACTTCCAAATGCAATAATTTATCTGCTTTGGGTACTCGCTGAGCAGATACAATTATGCCAGTTCTCAAATCCAATTTGGCAAAATCATCGTAAACAATTGTAGGCTTCAAATCTGAAGTGCTTTGCGAAGCAGATTCATTTACTTTTCCAACAGGAGAATCTTGCATGATACCTGATTTTAATTTTTCTATTTGTGCCTCAATTTCTGAATCCTCAATTTTTCTAAACAGCAATTGAGGTTCGCGTAAACGATAGCCAACACTAAGCAATTTCATACTGCCTCCATTTTCCCATTCCAGCATCCGATCTACAACTTTCATCATAGAATTCATTTGGGATGCGGTTGAGGGAAGAAAGGGATTTATGAAAATCGATAAATTCGCCATCAACTGAAGGCAATGATGCATGCAGTTGTCTATTTTCTTTTGATTCTCAGGATGAGTATCTAACGATTTAGCAACAATCCAAGGTTCTTTTTCCTGCATATAACGATTGCCCTTTCGTGCTAAATCAATCACTTCATACAAGGATTCTCTAAACTTAAATGCAGAAACAGATTTCTCAATATTAACCTTTGCGGCACGAATACTTTGTTCAATTTCACGATCCAAATCGTCAGCAAGTTCAGCATGATAGGCCGGTACTTTTCCACCGCAAAGCTTGTGCATGAGCACCATGGTTCGGTTCACATAGTTTCCAAATATGGCTACCAATTCATTATTTACTGCATCTTGAAATCCTTTCCAGGTAAATTCACTGTCTTTGCTTTCCGGTGCAATTTGAGTGAGGTAATAGCGAAGCATGTCAACACAGGCATCTCCTCCATTTTCTTTTTTCACAAAATCTTGAATGTAATCCCTCATGTCCAACTTCCAATTCCTGCTGGTACTCATTTTATCTCCTTCGAGATTTAAAAACTCATTGGCAGGAACAAAAGATGGAAGAATATTGCCATGAAGTTTCAACATCACTGGAAAGATGATACAGTGAAATACAATATTGTCCTTACCTATAAAATGAACAAGCTGGGTGTCGTTATCGTACCAGTATGGCTTCCAATCTTTTTGATTGTCCAACCCCCACTGACGTGTTGCAGAGATATACCCGATAGGTGCATCAAACCAAACATAGAGCACCTTTCCTTCTGCATTTTGCAGTGGAACCTTGATACCCCAATCCAAATCACGCGTAACAGCTCTGGGTTGAAGCCCTCCATCAATCCAACTTTTGCATTGACCAACCACCGTAGATCTCCAATCTTCTTTATGCTCCTCTAAAATCCAGGTGCGTAAAAAGTCTTCGTGCTTTCCCAAAGGCAAATACCAATGAGTGGTTTTCTTTTTAACTGGAGCACTTCCACTGATGGTGCTCACGGGATTTATCAATTCATCGGGACTCAGCGTGGTTCCGCAGGTTTCGCATTGATCACCAAATGCTCGATCACTTTTGCAATGTGGGCAGATTCCTTTGATGAAACGATCCGCTAAAAACGTTTTTGAGGCTTCATCGTAGTACTGCTCGGTTTCGTGTGTTTCCAATTCTCCGCGCTCATGCAAGTATGAAAAAAACTCTTGTGCTGTTTCATGATGCAAGGGGTCGGAAGTACGGTGGTAAATATCAAAAGAGATGTGGAGGTCTGCAAAATCCTCTTTCATCGCCTGGTGATATTTATCGATGATGGCTTGTGGCGTTGAGCCCTCCTTCATGGCTTGAATGGGAATGGCAGTTCCATGTTCATCGCTGCCGCAAACAAAAACAACATCTTTCTTATTGGCACGCAGAAATCGTGCATAGATGTCAGCAGGTATATAAGCCCCAGCTAGATGGCCTATGTGTTTTAAGCCATTTGCATAGGGAAGTGCACTGGTAATTAAGTATCTTTTTGGAGAGGATTGCATGAAAATGAATTGGTAAGGACAAAAATAACCAAATGTACCGAATGCATCTTATTGATTTGGAAGGCTTCCTTTAAATTTACCACATGAAATTCCCTCCATTTTTAAAGCCTGGCGATACCATTGGACTGGTTTGTCCTGCTGGATACATGCCCAAAGAAAAAACAAATGCCTGTATAGACATGCTGAGTAAATGGGGATACAAGGTAGCGATCGGTAAAACAGTAGGTGGAAAGTCAAAGAACTATTTCTCCGGAACTGATGAAGAAAGGCTCTCTGATTTGCAACAGTTTTTAGACAACCCTGAAATCAATGCTGTTCTATGTGCCCGAGGCGGGTATGGTACAACACGAATTATCGAACGAATCCATTGGAAACAATTCAAAAAAAATCCCAAATGGATCGTGGGGTTTTCAGACATTACAGTTTTGCATGGTTATCTTCAAAAAAATCTGGAGATTGCCAGTATTCATGGCCCTATGGCCGGAGCTTTCCATGCATCTCGCAGCAATACCAAATACATTCACAGCCTGAAAGATGCGCTGGAAGGAAAAGAACAAATTATATATGCCAGAAATCACAAGTTCAATATTCATGGTCAGGTTTCCGCTCCTATCTCAGGTGGTAATTTATGTCTGCTAGCCCATGGTATTGGAAGTTCTACCGAAATCGATACCCGAAATAAAATCTTGTTTATTGAAGACATTGGCGAGCAATTGTATAATATCGACCGCATGATGTATCAATTGAAAAATGCTGGTAAATTAAGTCGCCTGAAAGCTTTGCTGGTCGGCGGTTTCAGCGATTGCAAGGATACAGAACGTCCTTTTGGAAAGAAAGCATACGAGATCATTCGGGATTGCGTAGCGCAGTACAACTACCCAAAAGCGTTTGGATTTCCAATCAGTCACGAAAAAGAAAACATGGCAATTGTTCTTGGAAAATCATATGACTTACGTGTAAGTCATGATGGAGCTA
>JBEDAP010000041.1:0-2877 GCA_041177705.1 Bacteroidota bacterium | reverse complement strand
GCAGGAGCATTACAGGTTCTGTAGCTGTTGTCGACACCAAGGAAATGACCAAGTTTGCGGCATCCAACATTGCGGATCAGTTGCAGGGCAAGGTTCCGGGTGTGCAGATGTCAACTTCAGGTGATCCTGGTTCTGCTGCCTTTGTTCGTATCCGTGGTATCGGTACCATCAACAACAACGAGCCTTTGTATGTAATTGATGGAGTTCCAGTTCAGAACGAATCAAACATCAACTTCTTGAATCCAAACGACATCGAATCCATTCAGGTGTTGAAAGATGCAGCATCTGCATCTATCTACGGTTCAAGAGCTGCAAACGGTGTAATTGTAATTACTACCAAGAAAGGTAAGAGCGGCACATCTAAACTTGCTGTTGATCTTTTCTATGGTAACCAATCACCATCAAAAGTTCCTGAAGTATTGAACCCATTGGAATTCCTCGAGGTTCAGCAAAAGCTTGCTGCCGGTCAGGGCATTCCTTTCACTTCAAACATATACATCAAGCAGGGCAGCAACTGGGTACTTCCTGATTATGCTGTTCGTGGTTTGGGTGGATTCCTTTCAGGAGATCCTGCAGTTGATCCATCTAAATATTTCTTGAACTCAGATCCAGTTGGTCGTGGTGTAGGTGACTATTTGATCCTGCAAACCAACAAGGCTGGTACAAACTGGTTCAACGAAGTATTCAAGCCAGCTGCCATGAAGAACTATCAGGTATCTGCTTCTGGTGGATCTGACAAAGGAAATTATTTCTTCTCTGGAAACGTATATGATCACCAGGGTATCATGATTGGCAACGATTACCGTCGCTATCAGGCCCGTGTGAACAGCAACTATAATATCGGAAAAAATATCAGGGTTGGACAAAACCTGAACGTTGCATACCAAACTACACGTGCTTCTTTGGGTAATCCGAACGAAGGTTCTCCTTTGATCAACACATATGGTATGCCACAGTTGGTTCCAGTGTATGATATCAAAGGAAACTATGCATCTCCTGCCAACTTCAACTCAAACGTTAGCAACCCTGTTGCTCAGCAGATGAGAAGCAGAGAAAATAACTTTGGACACAGCTTCCGTGTAACTGGAAATGCATTTGCTGAAATCGACCTGACTGATTTCTTGACATGGAAATCTTCTTATGGTATTGATTACAACAGCGGACCTGGCCAGGGATATGGAGCACGTTCTTACGAAGCGACAGAAGGTAATACGAATCCAAACTCTTTGAGCAATTCTTATTTCTTGAACAGAAACTGGGTAACCTTCCATACACTGAGCTTCAAAAAGAATTTCGGAGATCACAGGGTGAGTGCACTTGCTGGTTATGAGGCGAAGCAGAGCTACTATGAAGGTTTCAATGCCGGTGGATCTGAACTTGCTTTTGATAACTTCAACTACAGATTGTTGCAGAACGTAAATCCTGCTACATACCGCATGGGAAGCTACAGAGGTGAACACAATGTTGTTTCTCAATTCGTACAGACTTCATATTCTTATCAAGACAAATACTTGTTCTCCGGAACAGTTCGTCGCGATGGTTCTTCAAGATTCATTGAGAACAAATATGGTGTTTTCCCATCTGCGAGTGTGGGTTGGAGAATTTCCAAAGAAAGCTTCATGGACAACGTATCATTCATCTCTGATTTGAAACTGAGAGCTTCTTACGGTATTCTCGGTAACAATGAAGTAGGTGGTGATTATCCTGGATTCTCCAACTTCGGAACAGGCGTTGACGTATCTAACTATGATATCAACGGTACTGGTAACAGAACCGTAACAGGATTTGAACAAGGATCAACCGGTAACCCTAAGTTGAAATGGGAAACCAGTGCTGTTACCAACATCGGTTTCGATGCCAACCTTGCAGGTGGCTGGAATGTTATGTTGGAATGGTACAAGCGTGATACACGCGACATGATCTACAACGTAGAGCTTCCACTGGAATTGGGTGCTGTTGGCCGTCAGGCACAGAACATTGGTGCAATGAAGAATACAGGTATTGACTTTGCGTTGGGTTATTCCAAGCGTGTAAACCGTGACTTCAACTTCAATGTGAACGTAACAGGATCTACAGTGAAGAACGAGGTTGTTAAACTTGAAGCAAACGATAACAGCTTCATCCGTTCTGGCGGATCAAGAATTGGTGACATCACCTATACAAAAGCAGGACTCCCTATTTCACAATTCTATGGTTATGTACAGCAGGGATTGTGGAAGTCTGACGCAGACATCGCGAAAGTATTGTTTGCTGACAAGGGAGATGCCAAAGTGGGTCGTTTCCGTTTTGCTGATTTGAATGGCGATGGTAAAATTGATAACAACGATGAAACATATCTTGGAAGTCCAATTCCAACATTGTTGCTCGGTTTGAACCTGACTGCCAATTACAAGAACTGGGATTTCACAGCATATATCAGTGGAACCTATGGCAACAAGTTGTTCAATTTCGTGAAGTACTTCTCTGAATTCAACGCTTTCCAGCGCAGCCGCAGCAAGGCGTTCTTGTATGAGGCTGGTAAAACACTTCCTGTATTGGATGGTGGCGATAACTACAGCTCTCAGAGAAACAGCTATTATGTTGAGGATGGTTCATTCACACGTTTGAGAAATCTTCAGGTTGGATACTCATTCAGTCCAAACCAATTGAAGAAACTTGGTATGAGCAGATTCAGAATCTATGCACAGGGACAAAACTTGTTGACTTTCACCAAGTACTCTGGATTGGATCCTGATGTGACCATTACCAATATCACTGAAGGTTATAACAGTCAGCGCGACCTTTCATTGGGTCTTGACAACGGTCGTTATCCTTTGGCGAGATCAATCATCATCGGTGTAAATGTTGAATTCTAAATTGATCAATCGCTTAAACAAT
>JBEDAP010000040.1:0-4851 GCA_041177705.1 Bacteroidota bacterium | reverse complement strand
AAAAATTGCAGAACTGGCGAAGTTGGAGTTCAACGAAGAAGAATTAGCTTCCATTCAGAAAGATTTGGAGCAAATGATTGGCTTTGTTGAAAAACTCAAAGAGGTGGATACAACCGGAGTTGAACCCCTGACGCATATCCTTGACGAAGGAAATAAACTGAGAGAAGATATCATTCAAGGCTCAGTAGATACAGAGACAGCCCTTCGCAATGCGCCGAATCGTGAAGGAGATTTTTTTACAGTACCCAAAGTGATTAAAAAATAATACCATGACAGAATCTGTCATCCATCTGGAGGACCTGAAGAAAAGTTATTTCATGGGCAAACAGGAAATCCCTGTGCTCAAAGGCATCTCACTCGACATCAATAAAAACGAATACGTTGCACTCATGGGTCCTTCGGGTTCCGGAAAGAGCACCTTGATGAATATTCTCGGTTGCCTCGACTCACCAACTGCAGGTACTTATATCTTGAATGGTCATGATGTTAGCACCATGCCCGACAACGATCTGGCAGAAATTCGAAACAAGGAAATTGGATTTGTCTTTCAGCAATTCAATTTGTTGCCGCGACTTTCCGCATTGGAAAATGTGGCCCTGCCATTGGTTTATGCAGGTATCCCCAAAAAGTTAAGAACTGAAATGGCTCAAGAAGTTTTGAGAAAAGTTGATTTGATGGATAGAAGCCATCACCGTCCCAATGAACTTTCCGGTGGCCAGTGTCAGCGTGTAGCTATCGCCAGGGCTTTGGTTAACAACCCATCTATTATTTTGGCGGACGAACCTACTGGAAACTTGGATACCAAAACATCTTACGAGATCATGAATATTTTTGGCAAGATTCATTCGGAAGGGAATACGGTTGTTTTGGTTACACACGAGGAAGATATCTCCAATTATGCCAAAAGAGTCATTCGACTGCGAGATGGATTGCTGGAAAGCGACAAAATAAAAGACGCCGCCAGCGCTGTATAAAAAAATCACATCTTTGCGCGAACAATTCCAGTGATTCCACATTATCATAAAAAGGAATTGTAGGAATGGCATTGAAAATCTATACAAAAACAGGCGATCACGGCACAACTTCATTGATAGGCGGTACCAAGGTTTTAAAATCCAATGAGCGAATTGAAGCCTACGGGACGGTAGATGAGCTGAACGCATATATCGGACTCTGCAGAGATCTTATCAGCGATTCACACATCAAAGATATTCTCAAAGAAACTCAAGATCGTCTCTTTACGATTGGCTCTGCTTTAGCCTGCGATCCTGAAAAAGAAACCAAAATGAAAATCCCCGATCTCAAGGAAGAAGATATCTTACTTCTGGAATCGGAAATGGATCAAATGAATTCGCATTTAGAACCCCTGCAGAACTTCATCTTACCTGGGGGCCATCCTACTGTTTCTCATTTGCACATAGCAAGATGCATATGCAGACGAACAGAGCGAATGATTGTTGATTTGCTGATCTACAAAGAAGGAGGTGAGGAAAATGGAATCGTTAAATACATCAATCGATTGAGCGATTACCTCTTCATTTTAAGTAGGTTCATGGCAAAAGAATTAAAAGCAGAAGAGGTTATCTGGAAACCCAGGGTTTAAGACCCCCAAGATCCATCCTTCAAGTGCAAGATTCGATCGCTCATTGAAGCTAGTTCCTCGTTATGTGTAACGATGACAAAGGTTTGTCCGCTTTCCTCCTTCAACTCTCTAAACAATTGATGCAAAGCACTGGCATTTGCTGAATCCAAATTTCCAGTAGGTTCGTCCGCAAAAATAATATCCGGATTGTTCACCAATGCCCGGGCAACAGCTACACGTTGCTGCTCTCCACCCGACATCGCATTGGGTTTATTATCTGCACGATCAGAGATTCCAAGACGATTGAGGAGTTTTTTAGCACGCTCTTCAACTTGTTTTGTATCCTCCCCGGAAATCCAACCAGGAATGCAAACATTCTCCAATGCGGTGAACTCCGGCAATAGATGATGGAATTGAAAAACAAAACCCATGTGCCGATTTCTAAATGAAGCCAATTCTTTCTTGGTCAGGGTTGATAAGTTTCTTCCTTCAAAAAACAGCTCCCCCCGATCGGGATAATCCAAGGTGCCTAAAATATGCAGCAAGCTCGATTTGCCTGCGCCTGATGATCCTACGATGGAAATGATTTCTCCTTTGGGAATGGTCAAATCAATGCTCTTGAGTACGTGCAAGGGACCGTAATATTTTTCTATGCCTTTCGCATACAACATGCTCCAAATTTAGGAAAGATGAAAAGTACCTGGTTTTTTATTTTAACGCAAGGGTGTTGATATCTGAGGCTTGGATATATCGAATTAACCATTACTTTTGCCGAAATTATAAAACATAGCCCTATGTTTTGGACACTGGAACTGGCATCTTATTTGGAAGACGCCCCTTGGCCTGCAACCAAGGACGAATTGATCGATTATAGCATCCGAAGCGGTGCACCTATTGAAGTGATAGAAAATCTTCAGGAGCTCGAAGACGAAGGTGATATCTACGAAGGTATCGATGACATTTGGCCGGATTATCCCAGCCAGGAAGATTTCTTCTTCAACGAGGATGAATACTAAAAAGATTGAAACCACCCACTGGGTGGTTTTTTATTTAAAAACTAAGCTTGAAATAAAGCATCAACAGCGAGAGTACCAGGATGATGGAATTGGCCAAAATCATCGCCTTGTCTTTTCCGGTAATTCCATAGACCAACCAGATACTCACGTTCAGTAGCAATATAAGGATCATCCACAGGGATAGATCTCCAACTGATTTTGTGACCCAAGCCTGATATACCTGTGGCACAAATGTCATGGAGCCCGTTACAACACCTACGTATCCAAGATAATCTCTCCACTTCATGGCAATCAGTTGATTTGAAAATTATTTTTCCATCTGTTCGATGATGGCTTGGGTAACTCCGGTAAATGAAAATCCTCCATCGTGGAAGAGATTTTGCATAGTCACCATTTTGGTTAAATCCGAAAATAGCGTAACGCAATATTGCGCACAATCATCGGCAGAGGCATTTCCCAATGGACTCATTTTTTCTGCATAGCTGATGAATCCATCAAATCCTTTTACACCACTACCCGCCGTTGTACGTGTGGGAGATTGTGAAACGGTATTGATCCTTACTTTCTTTTTTACTCCATAGTGATACCCAAAACTGCGTGTTACGCTTTCCAACAATGCCTTGGCATCGGCCATTTCGTTGTAATCCGGAAAAACACGCTGTGCAGCGATATACGTCAAGGCAACCACACTTCCCCATTCATTCAATGCATCCATATCCCAAGCCGTCTTCAATACCCGGTGCAAAGACATGGCAGATATATCAAGCGTTTTTTGGTTGAACCCATAATCCATCTCGGTATAATGCTTTCCCTTTCGAACATTCAAACTCATTCCAATGGAATGCAAAATAAAATCCACTCCACCGCCAAAATGTTTCATGCTCTCCGTAAATAAATTCTTGAGATCATCCATGTTCACCACATCCGCCCCAATTACAGGTGCATTTACAGCTTCAGCCAGTTTGTTAATCTCTCCCATGCGCAACGCAACGGGTGCATTGGTAAGTACCAAAGAAGCTCCTTGTGCGTGACAAGCCAAAGCGGTTTTCCATGCAATAGACTTCTCGTCCAACGCACCAAATATGATTCCTTTCTTTCCTTTTAAAAGTTGAGCAGACATGATCAAAGATTTGCGCAAAGATAAGCAATCAATCCATCTTCATCATTTCTCGTGCTGATGCGAGAACAGCATCGCTTGGATTTTCTCCAGCCAGCATCTTGGCAACCACTTGTATACGTTCTTCCTCTTTCAAGGATTTGATGGATGCAACCACTTGCCCGTGCTCTTCCTTTTTAAATACATAAAGATGTAGATCGGCCTTTGCAGCAATCTGAGGCTGATGCGTGATAGAAATGAGTTGATGAGATTCCGATAATTCCTTCATCAACAAACCCACTTGCTTAGCCGCTTCTCCACTGATTCCGCTATCAATCTCATCAAAGATCAAAGTTGGCATCTCCATGGATTTTGCTACCAATGATTTCAAGATGAGCATGAGTCTGCTCAACTCCCCACCACTAGCCACTTTGTGCAAGGGTTCAAACTTTCCACTTTTATTGGCATCGAATAAAAAAGAAATTTCATCGATTCCCGATTCACTGAGTTCAATGGATTTTAATTCAACTTTTAAAACAGCATTGGGCATACCTACGCGCGATAATAATTCGCGAACGGATTTTTCCAAAAGAGGAGATTCTTTTTTTCGCTTGTTATGAAGCAATTGAGCAACGGCAAGCGCATCTTTCTCGTATTTTGTCTTTTCCAATTCCAATTTCTCCAATTCCTGTTCCGCTTGATCAAAACTCAACTGCTCCTGTTCTAAAGAAGACTTTAGATCAGCCAATGCATCCAACTCAATCAAACCATGTTTTTTAGCCAATCGTTGTGCCAAGGCCAGTCGCTCGTTCAACATCTCCATTCTTCGTTCATCCACTACGATGTCATTCAGCAACCCATTCAATTCCGAGCTGATGTCTTTCATCTCGATGTGAACTGATTGCAATCGGACAATTAAAGATGCGATGAGAGGATGAAACTTTTCAACTACCTGCAATTGACTTATCAATTGCTTGATTTGTGGAACCATGGGTTGCTCGCTTTCGTTGAGTATCCCCTCTGCTCTGGAAACTTCCATGCGAATCTGATCGGCATGGGTTAGGGTATTCAACTCTGCTTCCAATTCCGCTTGTTCCCCCTTCATCCAATCCAATTGTTCCAACTCATTATACAAAAAAGTCTTGTACTCTTTCTCC
>JBEDAP010000039.1:0-5927 GCA_041177705.1 Bacteroidota bacterium | reverse complement strand
GTAATTTCCAAACTGATTTCGGTTTCGTGACCGTTTCCAAAATCAATTTTTGCTTTGTAATTACCCAATTCCTTGATTTCGTCAACCAAGTGAATCTTGCGACGATCGATCTCATATCCTTTCTGCTCGCGAACAGCTTTGGCAATTTGAACCGTAGTTATACTTCCAAAGATCTTACCACTGGTGCCGGTCTTGGCTCCAATTTTAATGGAGCCTTCCTGCAAGGCAGCAATCACCTTGTTTACTTCAGCGAGCATCTTTTCCTCTTTCTTGCGGATTTGCTTCAAGCGCTCCTCCAACTGCTTTAGGTTGGAAGGAGAGGCTTCAACAGCCATCTTCTGCGGAATGAGAAAATTGCGTGCATACCCATTCTTTACGGTAACCACTTCATTGGCACCACCTAGGTTATTCACGTCTTGAATTAAAATTACTTGCATAAATTTTATTTTAAAGTTTACCAACTCCAATCCTGCTTTCGCGGGACTGTCTCACCAATGGGTGATTAGGTTGAAGGTTCTACTTCAACAAATCAGTTACATACGGCAACAAGGCCATTTGTCTGGCACGCTTGATAGCCTCAGAAACTTTACGCTGATACTTCAACGAGTTTCCTGTAATGCGGCGTGGTAACATCTTGCCTTGTTCATTCAAGAACTTTTTCAAGAACTCAGCGTCTTTGTAATCGATGTAACGAATTCCATACTTCTTAAAGCGACAGAATTTCTTCTTGGGCTTTTCGGTTTTAATGGCCGTTAGGTACTTGATTTCATTTGCTTTTGCCATGGTATTAACCCTCCACTGCTTTTTCAGTTCCTGTAGGTACACCACTTCTCTTTTTCTTGTTGTACTCGACGGCGTATTTATCGAGTTTGATTACAACGTGACGGAGGACCTGCTCGTCACGCAGGAGCTGAATTTTCAGCTTTTCATTCATGTCGGATGGCGCTACGTATTCCATTACCCAGTAAATACCCGTGGTCTTTTTCTGGATGGGGTAGGCCAGTGATTTCAACCCCCAGGGGTTGCTGTGTACAAGTGCACCACCTTGTGAAGTGATGAACTCGACATATTTTTTCTGAGTCGACTTAAATTCGTCTTCACTCAGAACAGGGGTAAAAATCACCATCAATTCATAATTTTGCATAAACCCTGTATTTTGTTTTAATTGTGGGGTGCAAAGCTAACGATTTTCCCCGATTTTCCCCTACTTTTTTACTTGAATCTGGCCGAATTATTGGCGCTTCATCCCCGTCCCTGCGTGACAGGGTGTCACAATTTGCCCCTGGCATTCCGTTTGCTCTTTCCCCACCAAAATCGATTAGCATGCAAAAAGGTCAAATTCGTGTTCAAACGGAGAACATTTTCCCCATCATCAAGAAGTTTTTGTACAGCGACCACGACATTTTCCTGCGTGAATTGATCGCAAACGCAGTAGATGCCACCCAAAAATTAAAAACCCTTTCCAGCTCCGGGGAAGCAAAAGGCGAATTGGGTGAATTGAGAATAGATGTGGTGCTCGACAAAGAAGCTAAAACTCTAACCATTTCCGACCGTGGAATTGGTATGACAGCTGAAGAAGTGGATAAATACATCAACCAGGTTGCTTTCTCCAGTGCAGAGGAATTCTTAGCGAAATACAAGGGTCAAAACGAGGCCAATATCATCGGCCACTTCGGACTTGGTTTTTACAGTGCATTCATGATCAGTGAAAAAGTAACGCTTAAAACCCTTTCATACAAAGAAAACAGCGAAGCCGTGGAGTGGCAATGCGACGGTAGCCCGGAATTCACGCTAACTCCTTGCGAAAAACCCGAACGTGGAACATCCATTACGTTGCACGTAAATGCAGAAAGCGAAGAATTCCTAGATTCTTTCCGCATCAAATCCATCTTGGAAAAATTCTGCAAGTTCCTTCCCGTTCCAATTTTCTTCGAGGATAAGCAAATCAATACAACCGATCCTGCCTGGATTAAAAAACCTGCGGAACTTGAGAAGAAAGACTATGAAGAGTTTTACAAAACGCTCTATCCTTTCAACGAAACACCTTTATTCTGGATTCACCTGAACGTAGATTATCCTTTTACGCTCACAGGTATTCTCTATTTCCCCAAAATCAAACAATCCTACGAAATTCAAAAAGATAAAATTCAGCTTTACTCCAATCAGGTATTTGTTACCGATGAAGTGAAAGATATCGTGCCTGAATTTTTAATGCTGCTTCAAGGGGTAATTGATTCTCCGGACATTCCACTCAACGTGAGCAGAAGCTATCTGCAAGGCGATCCCAACGTAAAGAAAATCAACAACCACATCACCAAAAAAGTAGCGGATAAATTGGATGAGATCTTCAAAAACGAACGAAAGGAATTTGAAGACAAATGGGAAAGCCTTGGGCTCTTTGTGAAATATGGAATGATGACCGATGAAAAATTCAGGGAGAAAGCCGACAAGTTTCATATCATGCAAGATGCCAGTTCTGGTCAGTTTTACACCTTGGAAGAATACCGATTGGCAGCGGAAACGCTGCAAAAAAACAAAGACGGTAAACTCGTTATACTTTACACCACAGATCCTGTTCAACAAGATAGCTTCATCAAAGCCGCAGAAGGCAAAGGCTATAAAGTGGTAAAGATGGATACGCTGGTGGATGCGTCTTTTATTGGACAAATTGAATCCAAATGGGAGAATGTTCAATTCACGCGGGTGGATGCCGACATTACCGATAATTTGATTGATAAACAGGAAGAAAGCAAAACCATATTGAGCAAGAAAGAAGAAGAGAAATTGAAAGAACTTTTTGCTCTCAAGCCTGATAACCTAACGGTTACCGTAGAGGTAAAAGGACTAAGTGCCGATGCACCTCCAGTGATTGCAACGCGTCCCGAATTTATGCGTAGAATGAAAGATATGGCCGCGATGAGTGGACCTATGGGAAGTTTCTATGCCAGCATGCCGGATGAAGTGACCTTGTCTGTAAATGGCAACCACCCAATTTATGGAGCCCTATTAAAATCAAAAGACAAAGAGTTGCAAGAAAAACAAATTCGCAACTTGGCAGATCTGGCCTTGCTTTCACAAGGATTGTTGAAAGGAAGTCAATTGACAGCTTTCATAGATCGAAGTGTTGATATCATGAAAGAAGCACAAAAAGAAAAAGTTGAATAATACAAAAGAGGCCGTTTATACGGCCTCTTTTTTTCCTGCTTGATCAAAGTCAATAACTTTCAATTGAAGACTTCGTTGGTCTCGGTAAAAATTTTCTTCCAACGTACATACCAAATCCAATCGAGATGCATTTTCAATGCCTTTGAATTTTTCAGCAGATTTGAATGAGATCCCTGTTATGGAATGATTGCCATTGGAAACTTCAAAGCGAACGTGCTCTTCTTTCACAATTCTCGAACCGGTATTCATTAGATCCTTGAGTAAAAAAATAGGTTTGGGGTTTTCTGGACCAAAGGGTTCCATCTGACTGAGTATATTAAAAAAAGAATCTGTGCAGTCACTCAACTCAAGTGTTGCATCAATGGGTATTTCTGGATGCATCATCCCAGCATGAATTCTTTCTTGTGCTATTTCTTCGAATCGAGATTTGAATGCTTCTAGATTTTCTTCCTTCAACGTGAGTCCAGCAGCAAAATAGTGGCCACCAAAACTGACCAACAGATCCTGGCATTTTTCCAAAGCATCATGGATGTTGAAACCGGGTATACTTCGTGCACTGCCTGTTAAGTATTCGCCACTTTTTGTTAAAACAATGGTTGGTCGATAGGCCTTATCAATCAATCGGCTTGCAACAATTCCAATTACACCCTTGTGCCAATTTGGATTGTATACGACGGTTGATTTTTGATGCTTAAATTGTTCATCCTCATCCATCATCAGAACTGCTTCTTCGGTAATCGACGCATCCGCTTCCCTTCGAGATAGATTATCGATTTGAAGTTGCTTTGCCAGTTCTATCGCTTTATCACGATCTTTTTCAATAAAAAGGGCTACCGCTTTTTTGGCATCATCCATTCTTCCTGCTGCATTGATACGGGGTCCGATTAGATAGGAGAGGCTGCTGATGTTAATATTTCCTTCTGTTCCGCTTAATTCTATCAATGCTTTTATTCCAGTTGAGGGAGAAGTGTTCACTTGTTTGATTCCAAAATGTGCCATCACTCTGTTCTCTCCAGTTATAGGAACAATATCTGAAGCAATCGCTGTAGCTACCAGTTCTAAATAAGGTAAATACATTTTATCGGGCAGATTCAGTTTGGAAGATAAAGCTTGAATCAATTTAAATCCAACACCACAACCGCAGAGTTCTTTGTATGGGTAGGAACAATTCGATTGCTTTGCATTTAAGATTGCAGTGGCCTTGGGTAATTCGGGTCCGGGTAAATGATGATCACAAACAATCACATCAATCCCTTTTTCATTGCAGGATTGAATCAACTCCACGCTTTTAATTCCACAGTCCAAGGTAATCATCAGTTTGAAACCTCCCTGTTCTGCGAAATCAATCCCCATTTTGGAAAGTCCATATCCTTCTTTATACCTATTGGGAATATAGTAGTCGATATTATTAAATCCATATATTTTGGAAAGAAAATCAAATACAATCGCAACGGAAGATGTACCGTCTACATCATAGTCTCCGAATACAAGTATTTTTTCTTTGTCTTTGATTGCTTTTAAAATTCTATCTGCAGCTTTATTCATGTCCTTCATTAAAAATGGATCATGTAGAGCTGATAATGCGGGACGGAAAAATTGTTTTGCATCTTCAAAATTTACAATTCCTCTTTGTGTAAGGAGTTTACACAACAAGGGGTGAATTTTGAGTTGAGATTGCAGTTCCTCAATTTGTGCATCGGAATGTGATAGTAGTTTCCAACGCTTTATAGCAGACGGCATTTTATTTTTTTCGCTCGGTTGTATATTTTACCAGTTCTATCAACGCTTGCCTTCCCTCAGATTCTGGAAAGTCATGAAGAATTTGCAATGCGGCTGATCGGTATTGCTCCATTTGGTCTTGTGCATAACGTATGCCCCCGCTTTCCTGAACATGGGAAATTACTTTTTTTACATCCGATGTGCTGGTGTTCTTGTTTTTCAGGATGTAAGTTAATTCTCTTTTGAGTGAACGACTTGCATTTTCCAGTGTATAAATCAACGGCAATGTGAGTTTTTTCTCCCGAATGTCATTTCCTGTGGGTTTGCCTATGTCTTCGGTTCCATAGTCGAATAAATCATCTTTTATTTGAAACGCAACGCCGGTAAACTCCCCAAACTGCTTCATTTTCTCTACTTGCTCCTCGTTGCCTCCAGCAGCGTAAGCACCGCAAGCACAAGCAGATGCCAAGAGGGATGCCGTTTTGTTTTTGATGATGCTAAAATAGTCCTCCTCTTTGATGTTCAAAAGCCTCGATTTTTCCAACTGAAGCAATTCTCCCTCACTCATTCTTTTCACCGCATCGGATAGGAGTTCTAATATCCTAAAGTCTTTATTTTCAAGGGATAACAACAAGCCCTTGGCAAGAAGATAGTCGCCCACCAGCACCGATGCTTTGTTTTTCCACAAGGCATAAACAGAAAAAAAGCCTCTTCTTTCGGCAGCGTCGTCAACCACGTCATCGTGCACAAGGGTGGCCGTATGAAGAAGTTCAACCAATGCCGCAGCGCGGTAAGAGGTTTCATTGATTTCACCGGTTATTTTGGACGATAATAGTACAAAGGTGGGCCTAAGTTGCTTGCCTCGAGTTCTAACTACATACTTCAGAATACGGTCTAGAAGGGGGGTATTGCTCTTAACAGCCTCCTTGAAGAGCTTTTCGTAGTGCTCTAACTCATTTTTTATTACCTGTTGAGGGGGGATCATTATAGAGCAGCGAAATTATGGATAATTTGCTCAATTTGAATGACTAATAGACCAGTAG
>JBEDAP010000038.1:0-3055 GCA_041177705.1 Bacteroidota bacterium | reverse complement strand
GGAAATTACAAAAGCAAGAAAAACGATTGCAGATCCATATAAAATGGAGGTTGGGACGTATACGCCTTCCTCATGAAGAAGTTCACCCCAAAAAATTGCGATGTTGGTGAGGGCGATCATACCCATGATGATGAGCATTCTCGCTTTCCAACGGTTTTCTCTTGCCCAATACGATATTTTTAATAGACTGTTGGTATTGCTCATATATTGTTTCATTTAATCGTATGCCGAAGAGAAATCAATATAAGTTGCTAATTTCTGATATTCATTTTTAGTCGATATGATTTCAATCAGTTTTTACAGCTTTGAATCTATTTTTTATGTTTCCATATAATCCAAACAGTACCAATGCAGAACCGACAAATGTAAAGACTCCAATGGGCTCATTCATAATGGAATTGGATAGAATAAATCCTACAATTGGACAAAGGAAGAGCCAGTAGGAGGACTTACCCCCGTATGTCTTTAAAAGAAATATCCAGCATTGAATAGCCATGATGGATACGCCGATGGCTAACCAGGATGTGGTGATCCAAAATTGCTTATCCAGTACGTTACTTTGCGCATCCCAGGTGAAGAAAGCTATTGGAGCAATAAAAACTCCTCCAAAAAAAGTTTGCCATCCATTGATGGTTAGAAGTGGAAGGCCTTGCCAATTGTTCCTTTCAAAATAAATCGTTCCCAAAGAGTAAATAAGCATACTGGTAAAAAGGAGTAGTATCCCCAGGGGGCTTGCAAAGCTATTTTTAATCAATGGATAAGCGGCAATCAAAACCCCGGATGTACATAGCAGCAAGGATGAGATGGATTGTAGGTTGATTTTTTTACGGTCCCATATGCCCGATAAAAGGGTAATAATAACCGGATTGATGGCTACAGCCAAACTCCCTAACCCTGCTGAAACCTCCTGCATGGCTAGAATATATAGTCCCAGGTATATGGTAATGTTCAGCAGTCCATAAATCGCTAACTTCTTGAATTCCTCATGTTTTGGCAAGGGGTTTTTCATGAGAAGGTGACTGATGATCAACATCAGTGCAGATGCCATGAAGAAGCGTACAACAGAAATCACAAAAGGCTGCGCTTGTTGGAGTCCGATTTTGGTTACGGTAGAGGCAGAAGCCCACAGGATAGCAAAAACCAATCCTACTCCTATATATCCAACACTACCCGAAATGGATAATTTCATCATTCAATTTAGTAAAGATTAAAATGCCTTTGTAGATTTGTTTGAACCAATACATTTATAGCTGTGAAATTTATCGTTACGTTTCTTATTTCGTTTTCAGTTTTTATCCTTTCGTGCAAGCAGAAAGAAGAGTTGTTGACAGAAGCAGAGGTTTTGCATGTAATTGAAAAATTTGATGAAGGATGGAAAAATAAAAAAGCAGAGCTAGTAGACTCGGTACTTTCTGAACATTATGTTTATTTCACTCAATCAGGAAATACCTTCAATCGTCAGAATTTAGTTGCAACTGCTGGATCGGATGTTTATGCGTTGCAAACCATGGCTAGAGAAAATATTACCATACAGATAGAAGGTAATACAGCTGTGGTTAGTACGATTTGGAAGGGGGAAGGCGCATATCATGGAGAACTTTTTAACGATCGTCAGAGGTGTAGTATAACAATTGTAAAGCATGATGGAAAAGTTCGAATTCTTTCTGAGCATTGTACGCCCATTAAATCTGGCAAAGGTTCGAAATAGCAACTAAATGACCGAAGTATTCCATCAATTTACCGTGACTGAATGGGGCATGATTTTGCTCTCGGCTTTTATCATTGGATTGGGGAAAGCAGGGATAAAAGGCCTGGATATGTTGACCGTTACTTTGATGGCTATTGTATTTGGAAGTAAGTCATCAACTGGTGTTGTATTGCCTTTATTGAGTATGGCGGATATCGCTGCTGTTATATATTACAATCGACATGCGCAATGGATGCATTTCAAACGCATGATGCCATGGATGGTGGTAGGAGTCTTGTTGGGAGTGTGGCTGGGCAAAGATATGAACGAGGCAGTGTTTAAGTTGGTGATGACGGTGATCATTCTGGTTACTGTTGTGATTGTATTGATTATGGAATATCGAAAATCAGAGCAGGTGCCTTCGCATCCTTTATTTGTTTCCAGCACAGGTCTTGCTGCAGGCTTTACAACCATGATAGGGAATTTGGCAGGTGCATTTTCTAATTTGTATTTTTTAGCCATGCGCGTGGACAAAAACAGTTTTATTGGAACTGCAGCTTGGATGTTTTTGATCATCAATTTATTCAAAATGCCTTTCCAGATTTTCTACTGGAAGAATATTACTTTGGAAACAGTGAAAGTTGATGTATACTTGATTCCTGCATTGGCTTTGGGTTTTTATTTGGGTGTGATTTGGGTGGAAAAAATTCGCGATGATCAATACCGAAAACTGATTTTGCTATTGACCTTGGGAGGGTCCATTTTTCTATTACTTAAAAACTAGGTTTATGCGTGGCAGCGCTACAAAAATTTCTTTTTGCTTTATTTTGGTATTGAGTACCTGTTCCCTTTTTGCGCAAAAAAAAGTTTTGATTGCTTATTATAGTCAAGCCGGAGCAACCGCTAAAATGGCAGAGTATGTAGCTTCTGGTGTGAAATCAGTTGCTGGAGTGATTCCTGTAACGAAGCCGATACAAGAAGTAGTTCAAAAAGATTTGCTTGAAGCCGATGCCATTATTGTTGGTACCCCCGTATACAATGCAATGGTTTCTTCTCCTGTAGTATCTTTTATATCGACTTGGCCTTTTGAGAATCAACCTTTGAAAAACAAGGTAGGTGCTGTTTTTGTAACTGCGGGAGGCATTTCTGCTGGTGAAGAACTAGCACAAATGCAAATTCTGCAATCGATGATGGTCTTTGGTATGATTGTAGTCGGAGGGGATGAGTGGACATCTGCATTTGGGGCCTCTGCAGTTATGCAGGAAGGTTCATTTCAACTTGAAGATTCCAAGCAACCCGCTAAGTTATTTTTGGATAAAGCGTATGGATTAGGCAAGCGAGTAGCTACACTTACTCAATTTATTCAAC
>JBEDAP010000037.1:0-3327 GCA_041177705.1 Bacteroidota bacterium | reverse complement strand
TTTCGCCAAAGGTGTCTTGTGTTCCAATCATTTCAATGGGAGCTGGAAAATATTTTGCCGCAGTTTGCGCAATGCTATCACCCAACCCACCTATTACATTGTGCTCTTCAGCTGTTACAGCGCATTTGGTTTTTTTCAATGACTCAAGTACTGCCTTTTCATCCAAGGGCTTTATGGTATGTAAATTGATAACATCTGCATGTATCCCTTTTTCTTTTAACACTTTTGCAGCTTCAATGGCTTTCCAAACGAGATGGCCACAAGCAAATATGCTCACATCAGAACCATCAGCAAGTTTTTGTGCTTTGCCAATCACGAAAGGTTCATCCGGATTGGTGAAAATAGGCCAAACGGGTCTGCCGAATCTTAAATATACCGGTCCATTGTGTTCTGCAATAGCGATGGTGGCAGCTTTGGTTTGATTGTAATCGCAAGGAACAATGACTGTCATCCCTGGTAACATTTTCATCAAACCTATATCTTCCAGTATCTGATGGGTAGCACCATCTTCTCCCAAGGTGAGTCCAGCATGCGATGCACAGATCTTTACATTTTTACCCGAATACGCAACGGATTGTCTGATTTGATCATATACCCTTCCCGTTGAGAAGTTTGCAAAGGTGGTGGTAAATGGTATTTTACCTCCGATCGTTAAACCGGCTGCAATTCCGATCATGTTGGCTTCTGCAATTCCACATTGTATGAAACGATCCGGAAAGGCTTTGATAAATGCATTCAATTTCAACGAACCGGCTAAATCGGCCGTCAATGCAACTACATTGGGATTTGTTTTACCCAATTCAAATATTCCATCGCCAAAACCACTGCGGGTATCTTTTTGCCCTGTTACTTGAATGCTTTCCAACATAGGTGAAAACTTTCGCGCAAAATAACACTATTCAATCGCAATTGAAAAGCGAGCGATATAAAAATTCAATCAATTAAGTCGAAATGCGCGTAAGTCGAGATGCTTAGGCTGTGTAGCAATGTACTGCTCCCATTTCCATGCAGTAGTCATGATGTCTTTTAGCGTAAACTGTGTGTCCCAGCCCAGCTCTGTTTTGGCCTTGGTATTGTTGGCATAGATCGCAATTACATCCCCTTTTCTTCTTTGTCCCAGTGTATAATTCAATTTCACACCTGTTGTTTCTTCAAAAGCCTTTATGCATTCTAACACCGTTACTCCATCTCCTGTACCCAGGTTAAAAACTTCGCAATTGGTTTTGTTTTTGTTGTTGATCATAAAATTCAGCGCCAAAGTATGGGCATGGGCTAAATCACATACATGAATCATATCTCGTATACACGAGCCATCCCGTGTGGGGTAATCAGTTCCAAAAACGGTGAGTTTGGGGATTTTTCCAATAGCAGTTTGCGTGATTACCGGCGTTAGGTTTTGTGGTCGGTCAATCGGCAGTTCTCCAATAAAGGTGCTAGGATGTGCACCTGCCGGATTGAAATAACGAAGCATGACGGTTTTGAAATTGGGGTTGGCAACAGCAAAGGCTTCAATCATTTGCTCACCCATTTGCTTGGTTAAGCCGTAAGGCGACTCTGCATTTTTTCGGGGAGTGTCTTCCGTTACTGGGATCTGATCTGGATTTCCGTAAACGGTGCAAGAAGAAGAAAAAACAAAATGATTTACATCGAACTCTTCTGCACATCTCATCACATTGATGAGTGATTCCAAATTGTTTTGAAAATACATCAACGGCTTTTCTACCGATTCTCCAACGGCTTTGAAAGCAGCAAAATGAATGATACCTATAATATCGTTGTTGTCTTCAAAGATGGCACGGGTTTCGTCGAAGTTGCAAAGGTCTACTTTGTAATTTTTAATTTTTTTTCCCGTGATTTTTTCAACGCCCTCCAACATGCCTTGGGTGGATCGGGATTGGTTATCTGCTGAAATAACATCAAAGCCATTTTCTATGAGATCAACCAATGTATGAGATCCAATATATCCAGTGCCTCCGGTAACTAGAACGGTTCTTTTCATGCGAATTGAATGAGGTCCATCAGGTATTTTCCATAGCCACTTTTCAAAAGCGGTTCGGCTAATTTCACCAACTGTTCCGTTGAGATGAAATTTTTTCTCCAGGCAATTTCTTCGATGCAGGCAATTTTAATTCCTTGACGTTGTTCAATGACTTGGATGAATTGTGAAGCTTGCATCAATGAATCAAAGGTTCCTGTATCCAACCAGGCTGTTCCTCTATCTAATACGGAAACACTCAGTTTACCTCTATTGAGATACTCCAAGTTTACATCGGTAATTTCGTATTCACCCCGGGGCGAGGGTTTGATATTTTTTGCGATATCTACCACGTCGTTGTCGTAAAAATACAAGCCTGGAACAGCATACCTGCTCTTGGGATTCTTGGGTTTTTCTTCAATGGAAATTGCTTTTTTGTTGTCATCAAATTCAACTACGCCATAGCGTTCCGGGTCGCTCACTTGGTAAGCATACACGATACCACCGTCTGGGTTTGAATTTTTTTCCAAAGTTTTTCCTAATCCCGCTCCATAAAAAATATTATCACCCAATACCAAGGCGCAGGGATCATTTCCGATAAACGATTCTCCAATCACAAAGGCCTGGGCCAGTCCATTGGGAAGTGGTTGTTCAGCATAACTGAAATTCAATCCAATATGACTTCCATCTCCAAAAAGCTTTTGAAACTGAGGGAGATCTTGTGGGGTGGAAATGATCAGTATATCTCGGATGCCGGAGAGCATCAAGGTGGATAAGGGATAGTAAATCATGGGTTTGTCGTAAACCGGCATGATTTGCTTGCTAATAGCATAGGTGATGGGGTAAAGCCGGGTTCCGGAGCCTCCGGCCAAAATGATGCCTTTCATTGTGTTATTTGTTCAGCAAAGATGCAGTTTTTTTCTTTTCAACCGGATACGCACGTCTTAACATTGGCGTAACATCTGCATCACAATTGGTTAACCTTGGCTTAACAGGGGCTTTACTTCTCTCTAGTTCCTTTGCATCCATAACCAAGGACTATGTTAATACGGAATTGTCGCACGTTGTTGATGTTAGGGATGATGGCCTTTTCTACTTCTTCTTTTGCGCAAAATGTGGTATTGAACGGTAAAGTGATTAACACAAAAAATGAGGCAGTTCCTGGAGCGTCTGTTCTGGTGGAAGAAACCAAAAAACTTGTTTCTGCAAACGTAGAAGGTGCATTCTCTTTGGTTCTTGAAAAAGGAAAAAAATACTCGCTGTTAGTTACCTCTACGGGATACAACAGCAAGTTGGTTGCTGAAGTAGAGGCAGGACAAAGCGCTGAAGAACTTACCATTGTTTTAGAACCT
>JBEDAP010000036.1:0-3539 GCA_041177705.1 Bacteroidota bacterium | reverse complement strand
CTTTATATGTTCCGGGAAGAACTTGTTGACCAGCAGGTTCATTTGCTCCTCTGCCGGCTCCACCGCCGCCCATTCTTCTGCCACCACCAGATCCAGGCGTACGATATCCTTTCTCTTCCATCCCCCAGGTCATGCGATTGAATCCGGTATCTAGGCTCCAACGCAAATTGCGAATCACTTCATTTTTGTCATTGAAGATTTGTACTGAAACAGAATCTTTTTTGGCTTTGACTGTATCAGCTTTAGCAGCAATGAAGAAAGAAACTGGAGCACCGGATGGTCTGTTATCAGCATCCCAAATACCCCAGGTACTCCATTCATAACCCGGTGCGTTTCTGAACTGCGCTTGAACTGCAGTTCTATTTTGGAAAGCAGTAATGGATTGATTGATCATTCCTTTGTTGGCTGCAATTTTTCGAAGGGGGCGGATATCGTCGAGCACCCAAAGTGCGCGACCAAATGTTGCGATGACCAAATCAGCTTCTCTTTCTTGAATAGTAAGATCATAAGTTGAAACAGATGGGTATCCATTTTTCCATTGCTGAAAGCTTACTCCATTATCAAAGCTGATCCAAAGTCCGTGCTCCGTTCCTGCGAATAGTAGATTCGGTTCTGTAGGGTCTTGCAATACGCAAAGTGCATAACCCACCACTTTTTTCTCATCCACTAAACGCGTCCATGTTTTTCCATAATCGGTTGTTCTGAAAATATAGGGTTTGAAATCTCCTCTTCTGTAATCATTTGCCACAACAAAAACTTCTCCAGCTTGGTGACGTGAAGCTTGAATTTGTGGTATCCATGCACCAACAGGCAATCCGGGAATCTTTCCTCTGAAGTTGGTCCAGGTTTTCCCTCCATCTCTGGTCAATTGCACATTTCCATCATCGGTGCCTACCCAGATTACATTTTTATCTACTGCACTGGGTGCAATGGTTAAGATGGTGCAATAGTTTTCAGCTCCAGTGATATCGATGGAGATGCCACCGTTATTTCTTTGGTCGATTTTGGCGCTGTCGTTTGTTGTGAGATCCGGGGAGATGATTTCCCAGGATACACCTTTGTTGGTAGAGCGATGTAAAAACTGACTTCCATAATACAATGCAGATTTGTTGTGAGGGTCTTGTGCCATGGCCGCGTTCCAGTTGAAGCGCAACATGGTTTTAAGATCAGGAGCAGGAGGTTTGATGTACCAGCTTTCTCCGGTCTTCACATTGTATTTTCCTACAGAGCCACCTTGACTCATTGCATAAATCCAGTTGGCATCTTCGGGATCAGGCATGGCATCGAAGCCATCACCACCCCAAATATTTTCCCAGTAGTAATTTTTAATTCCTCCGCTCATCCAGGTATATGCAGGGCCGCGCCATGTTCCGTTGTCTTGCATTCCTCCCATCACGTTGTAGGGCATCTCGTTGTCTACGTTGATGTGATAGAATTGTCCCACCGGAAGTTTTTCATCAAACAACCATGTTTTTCCTTTATCACGTGTAATACCGATACCACCATCGTTTCCATCGATGATGAAATTCGGATTGTTAGGATGAATCCAAAAGGCATGGTGATCGGGGTGAATGCCGTTGTAGGGGATTACCACTTCAAAATTTTTACCACCGTCTTCGCTTTTGGAGATCATTTGATAAATCAACCAGAGCCTGTTTTCATTTTCAGGATCGCATGCAATTTCCTGGAAGTAGAAAGGGCGAGTAGAAACAAATTCAGGATTGCTGTTCATCAGTGTCCAAGAATTACCACCATCGGTACTTCTGTACAAACCGTTTTTGGTGGCTTCCACCAAGGCGTAGACATAATTTGGGTTGCTTCTGGAGATTGCCAATCCAATTCTTCCGTAATTGCCTGCAGGGAGTCCTTCTTTTTCGCCTAGTTTTTTCCAGGACTTACCACCATCGAATGTCATATATAAGCCGCTACCAGGACCGCCACTGCTGAGGCTCCATGGAGTACGGCGGTGCTGCCACATCGCAACGAATAATTTATTGGGATTGGACGGATCCATGATCATATCGGCAACACCTGAAGTGTCGTTGGTAAATAGAATTTTATTCCAGGTTTCTCCACCGTCGGTTGTTTTGAACACACCACGTTCTGGATGTTCTGCATAGGGGTTGCCGATGGCACCTGCGTAGACGGTATTGGGATTTGTAGGATCTACAATCACACGATGGATGTTTCGGGTTTTTTCAAGTCCCATTCTTTTCCACGTAACACCCCCATCAATCGTTTTATAGATACCCTCACCGATATTGATTGAGTTTCTGGGATTTCCTTCACCGGTTCCTACCCAAACTACAGAGGGGTTGGATTGCTGAATGGCAATTGAGCCAATGTTGAGGGTGGGTTGTTCGTCGAATACCGATTCCCAGCTTGCACCGGCATTTTTAGTTTTCCAAACACCTCCGGAGGCTGCCCCCAGCCAAATTTGATTGGGATCGGCCACTACGGCGTCAATGGTGGTGATGCGGCCACTCATGCCAGCGGGACCGATATTTCGGGGTTTCCAGTTTTTAAATTGATCAAGGCTGACTTTTTGTGCGTTCAGACTGATAAAAGCAGTCGAACAAAGCAGCAGCAGGAGAGATTTTGGGCTCAAACGGAACATGTTGAATGAATTTTCGGAAAATTATGGAATAATAGGTAGGAGCTAAAAAATAGTTTGAAAGCGAACATTTTTACCCTTAAAACTGTCTAATCTTCGATAGAAATTTGGTCAGTATTTCAAAACAAACTAATTTAGTGTTTAAACATTAAAAATCTCGAAACATGAAAAAACAAGTATTAGGATTTGCCCTGTTTTTTGCGATGACTTCATTTTCATTTGCTCAAACTACATGGAAGATCGACAAAACGCATTCCAATGTAAAGTTCACCGTATCTCACATGGTCGTTTCTGAAGTGGAAGGATCTTTTAAAATGTTTGATGGCAGCCTTGTTGCTTCAAAGCCTGATTTGTCGGATGCATCCATCAACTTCAGCGTTGACGTTGCCTCTGTGAATACCGATAGCGAAAGAAGAGATGGTCACTTGAAGAGTGATGATTTCTTCAATGCAGAGAAATTTCCAAAGATGACATTTGTTAGCAAGAGCTTCAAGCCATTGGGTGGAAACAAATATGCGTTGACGGGCGATCTCACCATTCGTGATGTAACTAAAACTGTAACATTTGATGTTACATATGGCGGTCAGGTAAATACCGGTCGCGGTGTAAAAGCTGGTTTCAAAGCAAAAGGAACCATTGACCGTTTGGCATTTGGACAAAAGTTCAATCCAGCTATTGAAGCCGGTGGTGCTGTGGTAGGTAAGGATGTGGAGATTACGATTTTTGCGGAGATGGATAAGCAATAAAAACAGCCAGGGACGAGGGACAAGGGACGAGTCAAAGCAAGTTTATTTTATTAGATCATAGATAAAAAATAAGAAAGGGAGCTGAATTTGTATTAAACCAAATTTTGCTCCCTTTGTCTTTTCCCTAGTCCCTAGTCCCTAGTCCCTAGTCCCTAGTCCCTAGTCCCTAGTCCCTAGTC
>JBEDAP010000035.1:0-2965 GCA_041177705.1 Bacteroidota bacterium | reverse complement strand
CTGTGGTACTTACCAACGGTACTTTTTTAAACGGTGTTATTCATATCGGAGAGCAAAACTTTGGCGGGGGCAGGATGGCTGAACGTTCAGCAACCGGAATCACAGAGCAATTGGTGGAGTTGGGATTTGAGAGTGATCGACTTAAAACGGGTACACCGCCCCGTATTGATGGGAGAAGTTTGGATTATTCCAAAATGGAGGAACAGAAAGGGGATGAAGAAATAACAGGTTTTTCATATTTAGATTTTGATCGAATCAAGCCCGAGCAACAGCGTAGCTGCTGGATTGCATATACAAACCAAGATGTTCACGATACCTTGAAAACAGGGTTTGATAAAAGTCCCATGTTTGCTGGAAGGATTGAGGGAACAGGTCCTCGCTATTGCCCAAGCATTGAAGACAAGATCAATCGTTTCTCGGATCGGGAGAGACACCAACTTTTTGTGGAGCCGGAAGGATGGAATACCATCGAAATTTATTTGAATGGATTTTCAACCTCATTACCACAAGACGTTCAATATCAATCACTTATAAAGATTCCAGGCTTTGAAAATGTTCGCATGTTCAGGCCAGGGTATGCCATTGAATACGACTATTTTCCACCCCATCAGTTACATTACTCATTGGAAACCAAGCTTTTAGGTGGTTTATTTTTTGCAGGGCAAATCAATGGAACTACCGGATATGAAGAAGCGGCTTGTCAGGGTTTGATGGCGGGTATCAATGCACATAACAACGCATTTGAAAAAGAGCCGCTGATTTTAAAAAGGAGTGAAGCTTATATCGGAGTATTGATTGACGATTTGATTACAAAAGGTACTGAGGAACCGTATCGCATGTTTACATCACGTGCGGAATTCAGAACCTTGTTGCGCCAGGATAATGCTGACTTACGCTTGACTGAAATCGGGTATAACATGGGATTGGCGAGTGAGGAACGATATCAGAAAGTGAAAGCAAAAAAAGAAAACATTGATTCCATCATTAAAAAATTCAATGACGTTTCGGTTGATCCCGAAAGCATGAATTCTTTTTTTGAAAAAGCAGGATCTGCACCATTGCAACAAAAACAAAAATTATCGCAACTCATTCTTCGTCCGGGTATAAGCGCTGGAGATATGTTGGATCATGTAGAAATTCTTAGAAAAGAATTTGATCCTTTCAACCGTGAAGAGTTGGAACAGGCGGAGATTCAAATGAAATATGCTGTATACATCGAAAAAGAAAAAGAGATGGTAGAGCGTGTTTCTCAAATGGAAGAATTGGAGATTCCTGCAACATTTGATTTTGAAAAAGTGCAGGCTATCAGCAACGAAGCCAGAGAAAAATTAAAAAAGATACAGCCCAAAACATTGGGACAAGCATCAAGAATTTCAGGGATCAACCCCAGCGACGTACAAATTCTCATGGTTTACATGGGTAGATAATCGAAACATTGTAATTTACTGTCATGACTGAAATGGATGCCAAAGAATTGGTTCGCATATTTCCATTGTTTGATCTGCCCTTGGCAGAATATATTCATCAAAACAGCGAACAACGAACCGTAGAGTCGGGGGAGGTTTTAATGAAACCCGGACAGTATTTCAAATATGCCATGCTGATTGTAAACGGGAAAGTAAAACTCTACAGAGAGGGAGAGGAAGGAGAAGAGTTTTTCATGTATTTTCTTGAAACAGGAAATGCATGTGCATTGAGCATGCTTTGCATGGCTAGGAGTCAGGCTAGTACCGTTTCAGCTGTAGCAACAGAGGATACAGAAGTCATCATGATACCCATTCATCACATGGATGTATTGATGAGTAAATTCACAAGTTGGTATCATTTTGTAATTGAAACGTATAGAAATCGATTTGAAGAATTGCTGTTGGTTATCGACCAAATTGCTTTTAAAAATATGGATGAACGCTTGGAATGGTATCTAAAGAGACAGGTAAAAGCCATGGGGAAAACCATTACACTCACCCACCAGCAGATCGCCAATGATATCAATTCTTCCAGAGAAGTGGTTTCGCGCTTGTTGAAGAAAATGGAAAAAAATGGTACGATCAGCATGGAGAGGAACACCATTACCTGGTTGGCTGCTGAATGATGCTAAAAAAGAAGCCTTGTGACATTTATCACCAAGTTTCATCCAACCAATAAAGATTTTTGAATTTCTAAACGATAACCAATGAGTTTAATTGAATTGATCAAACAACCTTGGCCTTGGTATGTAGCAGGTCCACTAATCGGACTGATGGTGCCAACGCTTCTCATTTTTGGGAATAAATCCCTGGGCATTTCATCTTCACTGAGGCACGTATGTGCAGCTTGCATGCCTGCAAAAATTCCATTTTTCCAATACGATTGGAAAAAAGAGATATGGAATCTCTTTTTTGTTTTTGGTATTTTTTTGGGGGGACTATTAACCGCTATGTATTTGAAAAACGATGCACCCATGGTTGTTCATCCAGATTTGGTAAATGAACTTTCGGGCTATGGTATTTCAGATTATAGCAATTTGGTTCCTTTGGATTTATTCAATTGGCCTTCTCTTGGAACTGCAAGAGGATTTGTATTGATGGTCCTTGGAGGATTCATGGTTGGTTTTGGTACGCGTTATGCAGGAGGTTGTACTTCCGGCCATTCGATCATGGGACTTTCCAATCTTCAGTTACCATCTTTGATTGCTACCATTTCTTTTATGGCTGGTGGTTTTATCATGGCCAATTTGATTCTTCCGTTCATTCTATCACTTTAATTGACTAAAAATGGATACTAAATTAAAAGATACTAATACAGATTTTGAGGTACGGTCGTTGGATGCCATCTGTGTGAATGTGGAAGAAAAAAAACTTCCAGGGTGGTACAATCTTCAATACCTGGCTTTTGGAATTCTTTTTGGAATTATTTTGATTAAGGCAGAAGTTGTTTCCTGGTTCAGGATACAGGAGATGTTTCGACTTCAAAGTTTTCACATGTT
>JBEDAP010000034.1:0-3652 GCA_041177705.1 Bacteroidota bacterium | reverse complement strand
TCCCGTTTGAAGCATCTGTGAGTCTATAATTTTTTCTTCCCAATACATTGTCTTTCCCGGGATAGCGCATCATCCAGTTAAACTGTTTTCCTGTGATTTCTACTACCTGAGAATCTTTGGGAGCATCGCCAGTGATCTTAAACCAATAAAACAATCCAAATCCTACCAACACAGTAAGGAAGATCGCAGGAACAACGGTCCAGATCAACTCCAATTTGTTGTTGTGGGGGAAGAAGTAAACTGTTCTTTTTTCGGTGTATTGATACTTATAGGCAAACCAGAATAATAAAATTTGAGTGAGGAAGAATACAACACCGGTAACGGCAAGTGTAATCCACATCATGAAATCAATTTTCTCTCCATGGTCAGATGCAGCTGGTTGTGCCAACAATGTTTTGTGAAAATACATTTCGTTGCACCACCAGGCACCTATCAATCCCAAAACCAAAAAGAGGATGAACATGAAGGCATTGATGCGGTTGTTCTGTCTAAATGCTTTCTCTTCTCCTTTTAATACAGAAACATATTCGCTTGCTTTTGCAATTTGAAAAGTAACCACAAAAGCCAGTGCCAAGATTGCTAAGATGAAATAACCCGACATGTTCTTACGTATATTTTATTTTAAAAATATTTTTCTTCTCTTAAACAAATTAGGTATGGTGAATCACACTTTCTTTGATGAAAGGGTGGTGAACCGCTGTCAGCGGCTTCTTTGTCAGCCCTCTTCCCACAAAAAGCATGATCAAGCCTGCGTATAAAGCCAATATACCAAATTCGAACCATCCAAGTTGATAATGTTCACGCATGGTTCCAGGCATCACCATCTGATAAAAATCAGTCCAGTGTCCCAGAATGATCAATACGGCCAATACGGTAAGTGTTGTATAACTTCTTTTTGAACCTCTTCTCATCAACAGCAAGAAAGGAACAGCAAAATTCACAATGAGATTCAAGAAGAAAATTCCACGGTATGCACCTTGCATGCGGGGCTTGAAGTAAACAGTTTCTTCTGGAATATTGGCGTACCAAATCAACATGAACTGAGAATACCAGAGGTAGGTCCAGAATACCGAAAAGGCAAACATGAATTTTCCTAAATCATGCAAATGCTCTTCGGTTACATATTCCAAATAATCGTTGTTCTTCAAATAGATCACAAACAACGCAACAAGAGACATACCAGCTACAAAAGAACTGGCAAATGTGTACCAGCTGTACATGGTAGAATACCAATGCGCATCAATACTCATCAACCACAACCAGGGTATAGTTGAACCCACCGTCAATGCAAAAAATACAATGAAGATGGCACCCCATACGGTATTGTTCCAAATGAATTTCTTGGAAGTATCCTGATCCATTGGCTCATCGGCCTGAGAAGAAAGCTTTCTCATTTTCGAGCCTACCCAAGACCACATGAACAAAGTAATAACTGTCCATACCATGAAGAAGGTAGGATTCAAAAATCCACTCTTACCTTTTAATATAGGATCATGCTCAACATGCTCCTTATCCAACCAATGGTAAATGGTATGTTTATGCCCAAACACGATTCCTACAAAAACAAGCAAGGCCAAAACTGAAAACACAGGCACCAAACTTGAAATGGCTTCGGGAACCCTGCGAAATGCCATTTGCCATCCACCCATCGCTAACGTTGTAGCGCAAATGAAAAACATACTGGCATTTACTATCAATAAAAAGAAAACGCTGTTCTGCAGGAGTCCAGCCCAAAAGCGGGTCTGATCTATTTCATCCTTACTCATTCCCAGGAAAACAAAGCCCAGCACAAGAGCAAGTCCACCCAAACCGAGCAAGATGTTCGTCCATTTTTTGTACCCCGCTGAAATCTCAAATTGTTGCTTGATCATTCCTGATTATTTAAAACGTTGGTTATTTTTTTCCTTGTTTATCCTTGATGTAACGAATCACCTGCCAGCGCTGCTTGGGCGTTAACTGAGAAGCATAACTTCCCATGAGATTCTTACCATAAGTAAGTGAATAAAACATTTGACCTTCTGGCATGGATTCATACTTAGCATCGCCTACCAAAGAAGCTGGTTTGGAAGGGTAGGGTCCGTCTCCATCTTTCCACAAAGGACCGTTTCCATCCAATTTAGCACCATGGCAAATTCCGCAGTTGATCAAATATATACGCTCCGCTTCTTTACTTTCCTCTGCAGTCAATGAATCAACAGGATTGTCAACTGAACGAGATGCATAGTAATTGGCTGTATCTCCAACCTTATCCATTTCCATATGAACTGGATAATCTTCTCCGCGTTTTACTGTGCCAGCAACTGGCTCGCGGTTGGTTTGACCATCAGCAAAAAGAGGATTGGGTGAATAGGTTTCATACGCGCGACTATACGCCATGTCCGGCATGTACACTTTTCCGGGTGTACGTTTAACGTCGCTGCAACCTACAGCAAACACAACCAGTGCAGCCAGTCCACAGAAAACTTTTGTTGTTCTTTTCATCTCTTTAGTCGTTTTAAATTCTCCTCGCTTCCCTCTCTTCGAATTAAGCAATATTGGGTTCTTTGTACAGCTCTTGCTCCTGATCATATCTTCCAATCCACCATCCTTCTTCAGCAACCTGCGTATTTACATCTTCTGCACCTACACTGCTCAACAATTTTTTCAACTCGTCTTCATTTGTTTTTTCACTGCATTCAAGTACCATCACAAACAAATCATCGGTAGCACGGGGATGAAAATGATGTCTTTTGATGAATGGAGCCAATTGACAGATATAGCAAAAGGTCAATACCATTCCTACGGCAGCGCACAATACCGTCAATTCAAACGTAATGGGAATCCAGGCCGGCAAGGCGAAGTTGGGTTTACCACCAATATTCACAGGCCAATCTTTGGTAAATACCCAAGTCATGAAGGTTACCGCTGTAGTAGTTCCAATCATACCAAATAGAAAACCCGCAGTGTGAATGCTGGTATCTCTTAACCCCATCGCCTTATCCAATCCGTGAACAGGAAATGGTGTGTAGATGTCGTGAAACTTATAGCCGGCTTTCCTCACCTTGGCAACAGCCGGGAAGAGCACCTTCTCATCACTGAAACATCCAACAACAAATTTTTTCAAAGCCATTGTATCTTTTTTTCAATTGTGTTATTAATGGTGTACCACTTTAACAGCTCCCTCTTCGTGATGATCGTGCATCTCGTGTGCGAAATCATCCACTTCTTTCTTCTCCAAAGTCGACATATCATTTTTATAACTCTCACCCGTTGTCTTCAATACGTACTTGATTTCCGCAATGGCAATAACAGGGAAGTATTTTGCAAACAAGAAGAAGCAGGTGAAGAATAAACCGAAGGTTCCCAAATAGAAACCAACTTCCCAAATGGTTGGACGGTAGTAAACCGACCAAGAAGAAGGAAGATAATCTCTGTAAAGAGATGAAACGATGATTACGAAACGCTCAAACCACATACCAATATTCACTACGATACTCATGATGAACGTGAACAATACATTTCTTCTCAACTTTCTAAACCAGAACAACTGAGGAGAAATCACGTTACAGGTCATCATCAACCAATAGCTCCATCCATATGCACCAGCAATTCTGTATTTAAAGAAGATATCTTGCTCAAATGGAACCATGCTATACCAAGCCATGAACAACTC
>JBEDAP010000033.1:0-9212 GCA_041177705.1 Bacteroidota bacterium | reverse complement strand
TCGGCCTGTAAGAAAGAACTGGATCCTTTTTCTTTGGTTACACCAATCACTCTGTATTTATTTCCGCCCACGCGAATTACTTTTTCGAGTGCACGGTCGTAGCGACTTCCAAATAATTTGAAAGCAACGTCTTTACCTATGATGCATATATCCTGTCCACTTTCAACATCTTTTCGATTGAAGTTCCTTCCATAAGCTATTTCATAGCCATTGAGTTGAAGATAATTTTCATCCCCACCATTGATTGAAACTGTTGGATTGGTTTTCTTATTCTCATAATTTACAACCATGCTTCGGGGTCCGTTGATTCCAATGCTCACGGCTGCAGGATATTGATACATTTCTTTGAAAAGTCGGGCTTGCTGATACGTTATAATCTTACCGGTATTGGATTTTCTTTCTTTGCGGTTGTTGCGAGTATTTGATTTGGTAATACTAGCACCTCGATCTCCCCTAAACATTCTGCGTTCTTTGTACCGCAGGCTAAATGCATTGGCGCCCATGGTTGAAAAGCTATCACGCAAGCTGATGTTCATCGCCTCAATGGCTGTGATGATACCAACAAGAGCCATGATGCCGAACGCAATGATTGCAACGGTGATTCCTGTTCGTAGTTTATTTCCTTTTACTGTTCTCCAGGCCAAAGCCAGGTTATCCATTAGATTCATAGAGCAAAACTAATCCATGGAAGCCTCTGAACCTTAAAAAGATTGATGAGTGGAGAAAATCCAATGCCCTTTCGGTTAGAGCAAAGTGGTCAGCCAATCAGGATGTATGCCTAAAGCGATCAACAACAAGGAGTTGAGCAAGAGCATAATGGTAAATCTGCTGGAAAACTCAAACGTGACGCCTTCGGATGGAGCTTTGAAATAAATGGCTTGAATCACCCTGAAATAATAATAGATGCTGACGGCTGCACACAAGATAGCGAGTATAGCCAACCAAAGCATTTGTCCATCTTTGAGAACGGCTAACAACATGTAGTATTTTCCAAAGAAACCTGCCGTAAGTGGTATGCCGGCTAGAGATAACAAGCAGATCAACAAGGATAACGCAACCCAGGGCTGCGATTTAGCAAGACCATTGAAATATTCGATGGAGTGATCTTTCAACTGGGCCAACACAGCAAAAATGCCGATGGTTGCTATACTGTATGCAGCAAAATATAGCACCATGCCTTGCTTGGCAAATGAGTTCAGGGTATAAACACCCAAAAGCATGAAACCAGCTTGTGCAATCGAAGAATAGCTGAGCATTCTTTTTACCGATTGCTGGAATACAGCTGTAAAGTTTCCGATGATCAAGGTAGCTGCGGCTATCACTGCTACTAACAATTTCCAGTCTTGCTGAAACTTACCAAATGCACCATCAAAAAGTCGTAAAAAAGCAAAGAAAGCAATTGATTTTACTATAGTGGCCATGAATGATGTGAATACGGTAGGTGTTCCATCGTATACATCGGGAGTCCAGAAATGAAAAGGTGCAGCTGAAACCTTAAACGACATGGATGCCAGTAGCAGAATGATCCCTATTGATTTCATAGGAGATAATACTGCTAGTCCCATTTGCATAGGTTCTGTATAAAATGTTCCAGCATCGCCATATAATAACGCAATACCCATTAACATCAGGCCTGTTGAAAACGAACCCATCAGGAAATACTTCAATGCAGCTTCGTTGCTTTTTAAGTTAGATTTATCACTGCCCGCTAATACATAGAGGGGAATAGAAACAATTTCAATTCCGATAAAAAGCATCAGCAAGGATTTGAAACCTGCCAACACGGAAGATCCAGCGAGAATAAAGAATATCAATGCAAAATGATCGGAAGGAGATTTGGTGGTCTTAACAATGGTATCTCCACTTAAAATGAAGTATAGCAACGTACAAAAAAGTACCACATTGCTGAACATCAATCCAAATCGATCGTAGATAAGCATTCCGTTTGTTTCGATGCTGAAAAATGGAACGCCCAAATACTCCAACCAATTGGAAGCCAAAACAGCAGCAACACCTAGAATAGCAAAACCAAGGGTTGCTTTATTGTTTTTATCCATAAAACCCATGTACATCATCAAGACACCCCATAAAGCAGAAATAATAATTGCATTCATACGTGCAGTTCAATTTAGATGATCACATATCGGTTTACGATTAACCCTACCGTTTCATAAATCAATTTAAAAAACGGAGCAGGATAAATACCAACAAAAAATATAAGTACCGTTAAAGCAACAAATACAAAACTCTCTTTGGGTTTGATATCGGAGAAATTAGCCACTGCAGCCACTGGCTCTCCAAAGAAAGTATTCTTAACCAAACTCAGCGTATAGGCAGCTGCGAGAATAATGCTCAATCCGGCACATGCTGCAATCCAAGGATTGTATTGATACAGTCCATTGAAGATCATGAATTCACCGATAAATGCATTGGTAAGTGGCAAAGCGATATTGGCGAATGCTGCTATCACAAAGAAAATTGCCAGCTGAGGAGCTTTTCTGGCAATCCCTCCCAGATCTGAAATTTTAGTCACTCCTGTTTGTCTTTCAATCAAGTCTGCTGCCATCCAGAACGCAACAATATTGATACCGTGGTTGAATAATTGCAGGGTAAGTCCATGCATCGCTACCTCTTTCACCGTAAACGCAGCCGCTGCCATAAGGCCAATATGGGCGATGGATGAATAGGCAATCAGGCGTTTGATATTATCTTGTTTCAATGCCAACACAGACGCATAGAGTACACCGAATACAATGACAACAATGATGGGCAAGCTAAAATGATCCACTGCCTTGGGAAAAAGAGGCAAGAGCCAGCGCAACATGCCAAACAATCCCATTTTCACCATAACACCACTTAGGATCATTGTTACAGGAGTAGGCGCTTGTTCGTAAGCCTCAGGCTGCCAGGTATGCAGAGGGAATACTGGTATTTTTATGGCAAACGCAATGAAAAACAAAAAGAACAATGTGTATTGCTCTGTAAGAGTAAACTGAGCATTGTAAAACGCTACCAATCCAAATGAACCTGTACTGGTTTTTAAATACATATACAGAATTCCGATCAATAGGAATAGGGAGCCCAGAAACGTATAGATGAAAAATTTAAAGGTTGCACGTATCCTTTTTTCACCACCCCAAATGGAAGATAAAAAGTAAACAGGTATCAACGCCAATTCCCAAAAAAGGTAAAATGCCAATGCGTCTGTAGCCATGAATACACCAAGCAGGCCACATTGAGTTAGCAACATCAACCCATAAAATCGATTGGCATTGGGATATTTCCCGTCAGGCATCATCAGAAATACCAAGGGGAAAACGATTGCAGTTAGCAAGCACAACAAACGAGTTAATCCATCCAATATCAGTCCAAAGCTGCTGCCCAAATTGGGAAGCCAAACATAGCTAACCTGATTCAATAGATAGTGCTTGGGATCTGTATACAAAAGACTTGTTGAGATAACCGCTAAAGTCAGCAAAGAAAAAAACAATGCATTGAGTTTTGATGCCTTTTCAGATTTTAGGAAAAAGGATATCAACCCACCTGCCAGCGGCAACCAGATCAACAAAGCGGGAAAATTATCGAATGCTGCAAACATATTCAGTCAGTTGATTTAAGGCTTCCAAAACAATTGATAAAGAAGAAACGCTAGAATTGAAATTACCATCACCAAGATGTACGAACCTACCTGTCCACTCTGTAACAACCTAATTTGTCGACCTCCAAACAATACAAATTTTCCAACTCCATTCACAGCACCATCGATCCATCTTGCTTCCATAATTTTACTCAACCAGGAAGAAATAGCGTTCAAAGGTTTTACGATGATTGCGTCATAGATTTCATCAACATACCATTTATCGGCCATCCATTTGGAAATTCCATCGGGTTCAGAAAAGGATACATCCGATTTTGCAAATAATCGATAGGCCCAAAAGATCATGCCTATTATCAAAACAACAATTCCGCCCATCAACATCAATTCCATCTGATGCGAAATTGCTTGATGATGTGGTTTGAAAATTGGAACTACCGGTTCTAAGAAAGAAGCCAACCAATGGGCGTCGTGTGCAAATACTTCGGGAATACCAATCCATCCTCCTGCAATCGAAAGAGCAGCCAGCAGCATCAATGGAATTGTCATGGCAGCCGGAGATTCATGAAGATGACTGTGCTGCTTTTCTGTCCCCCTAAAAGCTCCTGAAAATGTTAAGAAATACAAACGGAACATGTAGAAAGCAGTCATGAGTGAAGCAACAATACTTAAGCCATACAAAATGGGACTCCTGTCATGGGCTGCTGCAAGGATTTCATCTTTAGAGAAAAATCCAGAGAAAGGTGGAATTCCTGCAATGGCCAAGCAACCGATCAGAAAACTCAAATGGGTGAGCGGAAGTTTTTTACGCAGTCCCCCCATCTTGGTTATGTCTTGCTCATGGTGCATTGCGTGTATTACACTACCAGCAGCTAAGAAGAGAAGTGCTTTGAAAAATGCATGTGTCATCACATGAAAAACACCGGCAGTGTAAGCACCAACTCCCAAAGCTAAAAACATCAATCCCAATTGACTTACCGTAGAATAAGCAAGAACTTTTTTAATATCATTTTGCTTTAGTGCAATTGTAGCTGCTAAGAGCGCAGTTGCCAATCCAATTACAGCAACCGTGTTTTCAGTTACCGGAGCCAGGCTGTATAAAATATTGCTCCGGGCAATCATGTAGATACCTGCGGTAACCATAGTTGCGGCGTGGATCAATGCAGAAACAGGTGTTGGACCGGCCATTGCATCCGGAAGCCAGGTATACAAAGGGATTTGAGCCGATTTACCCATGGCCCCTACAAAAAGCAACAGTGTGATGCCGGTTAACACTGCAACGGGTGCAGCAGGAGCTTTTGAAAAAACATCCAAATATCGAACCGAGTCGAATTGAGTGATCATCCAAAAAATCGCCAAAAGAAAACCAAGATCTCCAATACGATTCATCACAAAGGCTTTCTTGGCTGCTTTGTTGTACTCGGGATTGCCAAACCAAAATCCAATGAGCAAATAAGAGCACAATCCAACACCTTCCCAACCGATGAACATGATCACATAGTTGGCCCCAAGTACCAGCAGCAACATGGAAAACACGAACAAGTTTAGGTAAGCAAAATACCTGGCGAAATGATCTTTGGCCTCTTCATGCATGTAAGCCGTGGAATACAAATGAATTAAAGTGCCAATACCCGTGATGATCAGCAAGAAAAGAACACTGAGTTGATCGACCAAAAATGAAAAAGGAATGTACAACCCACCAGCACGAATAAAATCAAAATAAAAAATGACCTCTGGCTGAAATCCGGGTTGATTTACATGCTGAAACAACATCACACTTAAAACAAAAGAGCACAGCATGAATCCCGTGCCTACCCAACCGGAAATTGATTTGGTCAGGTAATTCCTGAACAGTCCATTGATGAGAAATCCGATCAACGGCAAAAGGGGAATCAGAAAAACATATTGTGTCATATCGTTCATTCTATCAAATCTGAAAAATCAATGCTTCAACCGGTTTAAAAAATTGATGTCAACGGAATGTATGTTCCTATACAACATCACAATAATCGCTAGCCCAACCGTTACCTCTGCCGCAGCAACTACCATGATGAAGAAAACAAAAAGCTGAGCTTCTGTGCCTACAGCCGTAGTTCGATCGAGTGCAAATGCTGCCACATGATGCATTTTTGAAAATGCTACTAAAAGGACATTAACGGAATTCAGCATAAGTTCAATACACATGAAAATGATAATGGCATTTCTACGTGTAAGCACCCCTACTACCCCAATGGCAAATAATGCAGCGGAAAGAAAAATATAATAGTTAACAGGAATGATGGGCATGTTCATGGCATCAATATTGTAAGGGTTTTCTTTCTTTTTTTCCTAATACCACAGCTCCAACCATAGCACTTAAAAACAAAACACTGCTGATTTCAAAAGGCACTACATAATCCGTGAACAACACTTTTCCCAAATTGCGAATCAATCCTATACTTCCCTCCCCTCTCATGCTGTTTACAAAACCAGAGTTTCCCTTGAGAGCCGCTACAAAGATTAGCATCAAGGAACCTCCAGAAATAACAGCTGCAAATCGAAGCCATTTGCTTTTTTGAGGTTCACTTTCTTTGTTCATATTCATGAGCATGATCACAAACAAAAAGAGAACCATGATGGCTCCTGCATAAACAATCATGTTCACAATGGCTAAGAACTGGGCATTCATTAAAATATAGTGACCGGAGATGGCAAAAAATACCATGATCAGCCACAATACGCTGTGAACAGGATTGTTGCTGAATACAACCATCAAGGCGCTGAAAATCGCCAGAGCTGAAAGCAACCAAAAAAGTATTTCTGTTATGTGCATAGTTCTATTTCTTTTTCAATTGAGCCTCTCTCAATCCTTTTGCTTGATCAAATTTCTCACGGTCTGTTACCGGATTCGGTATCAGCAACTCATCTTTCCCATAAATGAATCCTTTGCGGGTAAAATTGGAAGGAGCAAAAGTTTCTGAAAGATAAATAGCGTCTTTGGGACAAGCCTCTTCGCAGAGTCCACAAAAAATACAACGCAACATGTTGATCTCGTACTTGGCTGCATATTTTTCTTCGCGATACAAATGCTCTTCGTTGGGTTGGCGTTCCGCAGCTTCCATGGTAATGGCTTCAGCCGGACAAGCCACTGCACACAATCCGCATGCAGTACAATTCTCCCTTCCCTCGGCATCACGGTTCAATACATGTAAACCTCTGAAAACAGGACTGAAAGGTCTTTTCTCTTCAGGGTAATTGATGGTAGCTTTTTTCTTGAACATGTGCGAAAATGTAATCGCCATTCCTTTCAAGATCGCAGGAAGATATAGCCTCTCCATGAAGGTCATGGGCTTTTGCTCCAATACTTTCGCTCTGTTGGTCAGTAGTCCCATAGTTTTATTTATTTAACCATAACATGACAACGGCCGTGATCAACATATTGGCCAATGCCAAGGGAATTAATTTTTTCCATCCCAAATCCATCAGTTGATCGTAACGGAATCTGGGGATCGTCCATCTCACCCATATAAACAAAAACAGAAATCCAATGATTTTAGCAAAAAGGGATAGAAATTCCAGTCCCGCGGTAGCATTCACACCAATCGATGCAGCCAATTGAGTTTCATTAACAAACGGAATATCGTATCCACCAAAAAACAAGGTGGCCATCACTGCACTCGAAATGAACATGTTCACATACTCTGAAAATAGATAGAGTCCGAGTTTCATAGACGAATACTCCTGATGATATCCAAAATTTAATTCATTTTCTGCTTCCGGTAAATCAAAAGGAGTACGGTTACACTCCGCAAAAACACAAATAAGAAAAATAAGGAATCCCAAGGGCTGATAAATAATATTCCAAGAGCCTGACATTTGTTGTTCAACAATGGTCTTTAAACTGAGAGTGCCTGTCATCATCAACAAGGCAATCAGAGACAATCCCATTGCCAACTCATAGGAAATGATTTGAGAAGCACCGCGCACGGCAGCCATCAAAGAGAATTTGTTGTTGGATGACCAACCTCCAATCATAATACCATAAACGCCTAAACTAACCACCCCAAAAACATACAAGATGCCGATGTTCACATCTGCAATTTGAAGTGAAACCGTTTTGCCAAATACTTCAATCTGACTGCCCCAGGGAATTACCGCGCTGGTAAGCATGGCCGTTATCATGGCCAAAGATGGACCGATTACAAATAGAATCTTGTTGGAAGTAAGTGGAATAATTTCTTCTTTGAAAAACAATTTGAGTCCATCTGCCAGCGGCTGCAACAATCCCAACGGACCCGCACGATTCGGACCACGACGATCTTGCATGAATGCAGCTATCCTTCTTTCTGCATAGGTAGTATACATGGCAACCACCAGAGAAAATGTGATGATTCCTCCGATCAACAACAGCTTTTCCAACCCATACGAAAAATCAATCGCCAGCAAATCCATAGCCATGTTTATTTATTTGATGTTTTGTTAAACACTTCTCCTGTTGCAGGTCCTGGTATAGCAGAAAGATCTATTGAAGGATCATTCACTTCACTTACAGAGTGAATATCCATCAGCAATTGAGGATCTCTTCCTCCATGAACTGCTTTGAATGTCTCCTTGGGTTTGGTCAATTTCTCGTAATGTCCTTGTGAAATTACAGAGTGACGATTTACGTGAGCAGGTCCCTCGATTGTCCAATCGCTCGCTTTTTTCTTATCAAAGCGGCACTCGTTGCAAATCCATTCTTCCACTTCTCCCCACTGATCTTTTCTGGCTGTAACACGAAGCACTTCTTCTCCTCTTTGCCATAATGTAACTTTTCCCGAACAGCATGAACAGTTTCGGTGTGCAAGCACCGGCTTGGTAAACCAAACACGATTTTTAAATCGAAATGTTTTATCTGTTAATGCACCAACGGGACAAACATCGATTACATTACCAATAAAATTATTATCCAATGATTTTTCAATGTAAGTAGCAATCTCTGCATGATCGCCTCTGCTCAATACTCCATGCACTCGCTTGTCGGTTAATTGATCAGCCGTATACACACAACGATAACAAAGAATACATCTTGTCATGTGTAACTGGATGTATGGACCTAAGTCATGTTTATCAAACGTTCTTCTTTTGAACTCATATCGAGTACCCACCTTTCCATGCTCATACCCTAAATCCTGCAAATGGCATTCACCAGCCTGGTCGCAGACAGGGCAGTCGAGAGGATGATTCAATAATAAAAATTCTACCACCCCATTGCGCGCATCTTTCACTCGGTCGCTGGTGATGTTTTTAACTTCCATTCCATCCATTACACCGGTGCGACAGCTAGCAACCAACTTGGGCATTGGACGAGGGTCTGCTTCACTGCCTTTGCTTACTTCAACCAAGCAGGTTCTGCATTTACCACCACTTCCTTTCAGCTTGCTGTAATAGCACATGGCAGGAGGAACTACGTCCCCGCCAATCATTCGTGCCGCTTGTAGAATGGATGTTCCCTGCGGCACCTCCATCGTAATGTTGTCGATGGTTACTTTCAGCATTTTGGTTTGTTCGGCCATAGTTATTTTTTGTTGACGCAAGCGTCAATTCATACTAAGCAGGTACATGAATTGGATCCGCATAATGAGCCAATCCATAATTC
>JBEDAP010000032.1:0-6464 GCA_041177705.1 Bacteroidota bacterium | reverse complement strand
AGCTGAAATTAGGTGCCTTGGATGCACTACCTGTGGCCCTTTTGGTGCTGGGAATCGGTCTGAGCATGGGTGGTCCAACCGGTTACGCCATCAATCCGGCTAGGGATTTAGGCCCTCGAATCATGCATGCCCTGCTGCCTATACCTGCCAAAGGGCCAAGCGACTGGAAATATGCTGCAATACCCGTTCTAGGGCCAATATCCGGTGCAGTTCTGGCTGCCCTTCTTTACCGGATCTTGTAATCTTTAAATAGGAAGGAATTCCTTTGTTTTCGATTTTTCTAATCTGATTGCAGTTATTACCTTTGCAGTCTCAAATTCAAAAATTACACATATTTCAACGCCTAAACATGTCGAATACAGGTAAAATCAAACAGGTCATTGGAGCCGTAGTTGACGTTCATTTTGAAGGACAACTTCCTGAAATTTATAATGCGCTGGAATTAAAGCGCGAAAATGGAGATAAACTTGTTTTGGAAGTGCAACAACACCTCGGAGAAGACAGTGTTCGTTGTATTGCCATGGATGGTACTGAAGGTTTGGTTAGAGGAACAGCAGTTGTGGATACCGGCAGGGCGATAGCCATGCCAACAGGCGAGGCTATTAATGGAAGACTATTTAATGTAACTGGAGACCCCATAGATGGTTTGCCTGCAGTTAGCAAAGAAAAAGGAAGAGCCATTCACGCTCAACCACCCAAGTTTGAAAACCTGAGTACAGCATCAGAAGTGTTGTTTACGGGTATTAAAGTAATCGACTTGATTGAACCCTATGCCAAAGGTGGTAAAATTGGACTTTTCGGTGGTGCAGGTGTAGGTAAAACCGTTTTGATTCAAGAATTGATCAACAACATCGCAAAAGGATATGGTGGCTTGTCAGTTTTTGCGGGAGTAGGAGAACGTACTCGTGAAGGAAACGACTTGTTGAGAGAGATGATTGAAGCCGGTATCATGAAATATGGAGACGACTTCAAGCACAGCATGGAAGAAGGTGGATGGGATTTGGATAAAGTGGACATGAATGGACTCAAAGACTCCAAAGCAACCTTTGTTTTCGGTCAGATGAATGAGCCTCCTGGAGCTCGTGCTCGTGTGGCTTTGAGTGGATTGACCATTGCAGAATATTTCCGTGATGGAGACGGTGAAGGAAAAGGGAAAGACATTTTGTTCTTCGTGGATAATATCTTCCGCTTTACGCAAGCTGGTTCAGAAGTATCCGCGCTTTTGGGTCGTATGCCTTCTGCAGTAGGATATCAGCCTACGTTGGCTACTGAAATGGGATTGATGCAAGAACGTATTACTTCAACGCGCAATGGATCTATCACTTCGGTGCAAGCAGTATATGTACCTGCGGATGACCTTACCGATCCGGCTCCGGCTACAACATTTGCACACTTGGACGCTACAACAGTATTGAGTAGAAAGATCGCTGATCTAGGAATTTATCCTGCAGTAGATCCGTTGGACTCTACCTCTCGTATCTTGACACCGATGATTGTGGGTGAAGCACATTACAATTGTGCCAACCGCGTGAAATTGATCTTACAGCGCTATAAAGAATTGCAGGATATCATTGCAATCTTGGGTATGGATGAATTGAGCGATGAAGATAAACTGACTGTTTCAAGAGCAAGAAAGGTTCAGCGTTTCTTGAGTCAGCCTTTCCATGTAGCTGAACAGTTTACTGGATTGAAAGGAGTGTTTGTAAGCATCGAAGATACCATTCGTGGTTTCAACATGATTATGGACGGAGAAGTGGATGAGTATCCAGAAGCAGCATTCAATTTGGTTGGAACCATTGAAGATGCGATCGAGAAAGGTAAAAAAATGATGGAAGCAGTCAAAGGCTGATCCTCTCAATAAAAGCAAATCATGCAGGTTGAATTGTTGACTCCCGAAAAGAAAGTTTTTTCTGGAGATGTTTATGGTGTTCAGCTTCCCGGTGTTAACGGGTCTTTTGAAGTATTAGATAAACATGCTCCCATGGTAAGCGCCTTGGCAAAAGGGAACGTAAAAATCATTCTCGATAAGTCGGGAAAATCACACCTCTTTCAAATCAGCGGAGGCTTTATTGAAGTTTACGAAAATAAGGTGACTGTATTATTGGAGTCGGCTACTGCCCTTTGATTTATTGAAATACACGGATGTAATCAATGTAGTACCATTGCGGAAAATAGGTTGATGCATTGGGCGCCCCCGGCCAATTTCCTCCAACTGCCAAGTTGATGAGAAAATAAAACTTCTCATTAAATGGGTATGGAGTTCCAGCCAAATCCGCAAGTTTAAACTCTCCAATCAACTTATCATCAATCAGGGTTTTGAAACTATCCTGCACCCAAACCAAACTGAATACATGGTATTCATCGGGTATTGGAGAAGAGTTGACAAGTGATTTTGTTATGTTTCGTGAGCCCGAACCTGCACTGAAGTGAATGGCAGAATATACTTTCGTGAGATCATTCCCTAGAAACTCCATGATATCTATCTCTCCACATCGTGGCCATCCCAATGTTGGAAAGGTTTCTCCCATCATCCAGAATGCAGGCCAAATACCCTGACCCCTAGGAAGTTTTGCGCGCATATCAATACGGCCAAATTTAAACGAAAGCTTGCCCAGTGAAGTAAGGCGTGTAGATGTATAGTTTTTACCTCCCTTCGATTCTTTCCTTGCTTCAATGATCATCTTGCCACTGCTGAAGTACAAATTTTCTCCTGCGGTATAATATTCCAACTCGTTGTTACCCCAGCCACAATTGGGGCAACCATCGCCAACATCGTAATTCCATTCGTTGGTATTGAGCTGACTGCCATTGAATTCTTCCGACCAGATCAAATTCATTCCAGGATAGCTAGTTGGACTGGTGTAGCCTGCATCGCCAACAGGAATTTTTGTATCGTCGTTTAATATAATACCGGTAGCATAGTTGTTTACGAGAGAACAATTTAAAGGCTCAGATAATACTAGTTGGAAGTCGTCATCTGCTTCTTTGAATTCATCAGCTGCTATCGAAACACTTACGATTTTACTTACTTCCCCAGCAGAGATAGTAACGGTTTGATCAAGTGCAGTGAAATCTTCACCAGCTTTTGCAAAATTATCTTTTGTCGATACTTTCAATGTTATGGGTTTGGTTGCTGCCTTGTTTAGGCTAAGGGTGAAATTCATGGTTGTTGAACCCGAATTACCTTCACTAACCGAGGCATCTGCTATGGAGAGGTTGGGGTTGTCTGTAGGCAAAGGATCGCAACAATTGGCTTCTTTTTTACATCCCGAAATAACTCCTACGAATAAAGCAAAAATCAAGAATAGGGGTAAACTTTTTCTCATATAAACAAATCTATGACTTTGATTATTTAGAAATGAAATTGTTTAATGATGGAATGGATTTATTTTTGATTGTGGTTCAACAACGACTGGTACTTCGAGTTGCAATTTCTATTTGTTTTTTTGTATCCGGATTGGTTTTTTCTAGTTGGGGATCGAGGATTCCTGACGTCAAAGACAAATACAATCTTTCTGAAGCTGGGCTCGGTGGAGTTCTCTTTATGCTTCCATTGGGTGCTCTCTTGGCCTTGCCCATTGCAGGTTGGTTGGTGCATAAATGGGGAAGTAAAAAAACCACGTTTGGAGCTATTGTGATCTATGCTTTTCTTTTGTTTGGTATTGCATCCAATACTTCTCTCACCTCATTAACAGTATTGCTTTTTTGTTTTGGTTTCATTGGAAACCTGGGAAATATTGCTATGAATACACAGGGGTTGATGATTCAAAAACGCTTGAATACTCCCATTCTTTCAAGCCTTCATGCGATGTGGAGTTTGGGTGCATTTGCTGCAGCCGGACTAACGGGATTGTTGCATGACGTAGTGATCACAACTCATTTTTTATTGGTAGCGGGATGCACACTCGCTTTTGTTTTGGGTGCTTCTTTCTATCTCATAGTAGATGATGTGTCGGCTGAAACGGAACAAAAAGTTTTTGTATTGCCCAGCAAGAGTTTGATCTTGTTAGGGATCATTTGTTTTTGTGTAGCAATGTCGGAAGGTGCAATGGTGGATTGGAGTTCATTGTATTATAGGCAAACAGCAGGCTCCATAGTTGAAAATGCAACAGCTGGCTATACTGCATTTGCTTTTTGTATGGCACTTGGAAGATTTTCTGGAGATAAGTTGCTGCAGCGCATACAACCCCGATCTATACTGCAAATGAATGGACTGTTGATCTTAGCGGGGATGTCCATTTCACTTTTTATTCAGCACCCTATCTCAGTTATGTTTGGATATGCCTTGGTTGGTTTTGGAGTTTCCTCCGTTATTCCAATCGTCTATATATTGGCTGCAAAAAATCCTTCGATGCCACCGTCTGCTTCCCTTGCTGCTGTAAGCAGTGTAGGATTTACAGGGTTTTTAGTAGGGCCACCCATGATCGGATTTTTGGCAGAGGCCATAGGCTTACGTTGGGCGTTAACCGTATTGATGTTTTTAGGAACGATGATATGGGTACTCTCGTTTCGAGTGAAGCAAACCACGCTTAATTAAGCGAAGGGTCCAACGGGTAATTGATGATGGGTAAAAACTCCTTACCCAATCTTTTTACCGCATCTTTCCAAACGATGTGGCAGTTGGGGTGAAATACGAGGGACTGAGCAGCAGGTATAGACAACCAACTTTTTTCATTCATTTCATCCGTCAATTGTGATTCTCCCCAACCGGAATAGCCTAAGTAAAATCGGATGTTATTTTCGTTGGCAATGCCTGAATTGATTGCATATTTGGCTTCTTCCAAATCACCGCCCCAATAGATTTCATCTGCAATAGGAACTCCACCTGAAATATGAGAAGGTAAACGGTGTAAAAAATGGACATGGTCTTTTCCAACCGGACCGCCATCAAACAATTTCAATTCATGGTTGCCAATGCCGTCTAATAAGTCGGCCACAGCAGTTTGTGTGGGTCTGTTGATTGCAATACCAAAGGTTCCCGTAAAATCATGTTCGCATAGCAAAACAACGGAACGCCTGAAATTTTCATCTTTCAAAAACGGTTCTGCAATCAGCAAGGTTCCTTTATCGACAGCGTTCATAATATTGAATGTAACACAATGGCATCTTATTTCAAAGTAATTCTGATTTCTTTCACCCAAAAGCCTCTTAAACCTACGTTAAATAACAGGTTTTCTGTAACTTCTGCACAAGAGCACAGTATTTTTGTTCGTCATGAAGAAAGTCTTTTCTCTCATTACCGTTTTGATTACCATTTCCTTGATCGGAATCATTGCCATTCAATTTTCATGGCTCAAGAATGTTATTGCAATCAAAAAAGATCAAATTGCTGGCAAGATCGACATGGTTGAATTTGAAGTAGTTGAGGCGATCGTTGAGGAAAAAATGAAGTTTGCTCCCTCGTTGCCCTTGGATGTTTTACCAAAAGGAGCTGAACAACAATTATTGGATTTACTCGGATCTCAAACCGTTGCCGAACATTTTACGGTTGCCGACATTCAAAAGAAATTCGATCGAGCTTTTGAATCAAATGGATTGAAAGGGGCGAAATATGAATTTGCGGTTGTATCCAATTCCAACAATTTGGGACCAGAAATGGCTTCACCGTTGTACGATAAATACTATGAACGAGCATTGAAGGACACGGTCAATTACCTGATTCATGTATGGCCATTGGTATCGCTATCCGGGGAAGATGAAAGCAATTTATCCCCAGATGAAAAATTGTACTTGGTCTTATACGACATGGATCAATTTGTATTGAAATCTGTTAGTTGGATGATTGCAGTAGCCATCTTATTTACACTCATTATCGTAACTGCTTTTTATTTAACCATTCGCACCATTTTGACTCAAAAAAAGTTGAGTGAAATGAAAACGGATTTCATCAACAACATGACGCATGAGTTGCGTACACCATTGGCCACCATTGCCATTGCAGTTGATACTTTGAAAAACGAGAAAGTCATTGGAGATCGTGAGCAGCTATTATCGATTGGACAAATCATCAAATCAGAAAACAACCGGATGAATACCCAGGTTGAGCAAATTTTACAGGCTGCTCAACTGGATGTAAATCAGGTATTGAAGGATAAAAAAGACTTGCATGTTCATGAAGTATTGCATAAGATTGAAAATAAATTTTCACTTCAAGTGGCTGAAAAAGGTGCTAGCATGCGTCTCGAGCTTCATGCCTCTAAGGATTTGGTCTCAGGTCATCCAGTTCACTTTGTGAATATGCTCAGTAATTTGGTTGATAATGCACTCAAGTATTCAAAAGACGATGTTCCTGCAGAGATTGTTATTGAAACTGAAAACAAAAAGAATTCTGTAGTGATCACAGTAAAAGACAATGGAATCGGAATGACTAAAGAAACCATCTCTCGTATTTTTGATAAATTTTATCGCGCACATACCGGTAACGTACACAATGTTAAAGGATTTGGGTTGGGCTTGAACTATAC